>JABDHI010000121.1 GCA_013285655.1 Bacteroidota bacterium | reverse complement strand
CCTTTAATAGTAAACCAATGAAAAAGTACATTTTTTCTCTCTTTGTTTTTATTACCCTTTCCGCCGTACAATGTAAAAAGTCCGCTCAAGAAGAGCAATTGCCGCCTATTACTACTAGCGGCGCTAATTCTTTTGGATGTCTTGTAAATGGCAATGTGTGGTTGCCCTATTATGGTGGATTGAATGCTCAAATTAATGCGTTGGCTGTAAGCAGGCAGGAAATAGACTATAAATTTACCGGAGTGCAAATTTCATGTGCTGATACAAGGGAAAATCAAAATTCCCGTCTTTATATTACTTTGAATGGAGTAATTGACACGGGCACTTATACAATACGGAATTACTTAAATGAAGGCTTGGTTTATATTGACAATAGTAATTACCAATATGAGCCATTTGATACATTTGGAGTAGTACATATCAGCCGTTGTGATACGATCCAGCAAATTATTTCCGGGACTTTCTCATTTGTTGGGTATACCGGACCAAATCGTGCGACTGCAAAATCAGTAACTATAACAAATGGACGCTTTGACCTGCATTATCCTTTAACCATACATTAATCATAAATTAAAGTGCCATGAAAAAAATCCTGTTTCTGCTTGCATTGGTATTCTGTGTCAAATCTTATGCCCAGGATACGGCTACTTTTACTACCATTGATACTTTAAACATGACCGAAGCGGCATATATTGATTCTGCTTTCGGGCCACTTGATACAACCCGGATGTCCAGATTGTGGGAAGCTAATTATATTAATCAGGGATTTGGAAATCAACCAATTTCATGAGTGGGATTTGCAATGCTTTTGCCAAGGAGACCAAAATTAAAAGCGAAGGATTGTGCGTGCCTTTTTCGATACGCAATATTGTACGGCGTGAAATATCAGCTTCAAAAGCCAATTCTTCCTGGCTCATTTCCTTTTCTTCCCGCAATCTACGCAAGTGAGCGCTAAATGCTAGTACAATGGGATTACTCACCTCTCAAAGGTCGAACATCAAAAAAATAATATAAGTGACTGATAGGTCACATAATTTTTATATCTTTGACGCGACATAAAAACAGAAACCTAATATTAATAAATAAAGCAAGAAGGTGTTCGATGATCTTAAAAATCCTTATCTTTGGTATATGATTTAGAATCCTTTAAATGAATTAACCGATGAAAAAGTACATCTTCTTCCTTCTTATCTTTATTACTCTTACTTCCCTGCAATGCAAAAAAACTACTCCTGAAGAGCAATTGCCTCCTATTACTACTACTGGAGCAAATACTTTTGGATGCCTTGTGAATGGAAATGCATGGCTTCCGTATGGCGGGTGGAGTGTACCTGCATTAACTGTGGCGCCTATAGGAGAAAAGAACCTTGAATTGAGTATTGATGCTTATGATAGAAAAAATGGAGCATTGTCAGATATCAGTATTACCGTTGTTAATTTAAAACCAGACACTGCTACTTATAGAATTTACAATTACTTAAATGAGGGTCTTGTGTATTCTAATGGTAATCAAGATTATGAGCCATTTGACACATTTGGAGTGGTTCATATCAGCCGATGTGATACCGTTCAACAAATTATTTCCGGGACTTTCTCATTTGTTGCATATACCGATACAAGTCGTGTGACTGCAAAATCAGTTTCAGTTACAGATGGTCGTTTCGACCTTCATTATCCTTTAACCATACATTAGCAATATAATTAAAATACCATGAAAAAAATCCTTTTTCTGCTTGCATTGGTATTCTGTGTAAAATCTTATGCCCAGGATACGGCTACTTTTACCACAGTAGATACCTTAAACATGACCGAAACAGTATATATTGATTCTGCTTTCGGATCACTTGATACAACCCGGATGTCCACAAAATATTTGCTAAACAGGGTTCCTGTCAATTTTGGCCCCAATAATTTTAATGGACTGGACGGTAACCCGGTTGATACGATCAAAAATACCTTTTCATTTGACCATGTATTTGCATCTGTATATCTATCGCAGGTAAGCGGAAACCCTCATTTTACAAATCCGCTGGTTTTTGCCCATGCGGCTGGCTTATTATTTTATAGCAATTCCAATTAACTCGCACATAGTAACATTAAGTCCTTTGGCAAGGGAAATTAATATATCTAATGAGGGATTTAGCCGGGCGTTCTCAATACGTTGGATTGTTTTTTTATCAACATCGCTTTCATTAGCAAGGTCTTGCTGGCTGAATTTTTTTTGTTCACGTAGCTGCCTTAGATGTATACTAAACGCAACAATAGTTTCTGGGTTCTTCACATGTCAAATGTCGAACACAAAAAAAAAGTTACTGGGGACGCATCAGCCCCCAATAATATTACATATCTTTGGCGTGATGTACAAAACTTAACGTTCATTTTCTTAAAATCCCTATCTTTGGTATATGATTTAGAATCCTTTAAATAGTTAACCAATGAAAAAATACATCTTCTCACTTCTCGTCCTGCTTACCCTTACCGCCGTCCGATGCAAAAAAAGTTCTTCTCCTGAACAAGATCAATTACCGCCTATTACCACTACAGGTGCAAATACTTTTGGCTGTCTTGTAAATGGAAATGTTTGGCTGCCTTATTATGGGGGTATCAATTCCAGCGTTAATGCATTGGTTAGCTATGGCTATCTTACACATAACTATACGTAT
>JABDHI010000120.1 GCA_013285655.1 Bacteroidota bacterium | reverse complement strand
TGAGTGGCAGAATGGTTATAATAACAAAAATAATAAACTATTTTTATTAATCTATTAAGAAGGATAAGGAAAGGGAATCTGATTACGGTTTATAAACCCTGATAAGCGTATTTTCTACCAATTTTTTAGGCAGAATACGGCTGAAGAATGCGCCTGTTTTATTAACGGCGCCAGGTATTATTTCGAGCTTACCGGTGAACAAGCCGTGCAATGCAATTTTAGCTACGGCTTCAGGGCTCATGTTCATACGTTCTGCTTGTTTCGCAGCTTTTTCAAAATTTGTCATACCGGCTCTTTCCATAAAGTACGTATCGGTAGGGCCGGGGCAAAGGCACGATACTGAAATATCTTCGGTTTTCAGTTCGTGATGTATAGCGCGAGAAAAAGAAAGTACAAATGCTTTAGTAGCTGAATAAATACCCAGGAAAGGAACGGCCTGGTGCGCAGCGGTGCTGGCCACATTTAAAATATAATGCTGGGAATGATTTTTTTTCAGAACAGGAATCATCAAATAAGTCAGTTGCACAAGACTTTGCATGTTCAGCTGCATCATGTTCAACTGCTCGTCGAGCGAGAGCTTTGAAAACGCTCCACCAAGGCCATAACCGGCATTATTGACTAATACAGATATATCGTAATTTTTTGTAGTGCACCAGTCAGCAATTTTTTTTGCTGAATCGTTTGCAGAAATATCGGCAACAAAAAAATCAGTCTTTACACCATATTTTTTTTCAAGTTCCGCAGCATTTTCCTTCAGCAGGTTTTCAGACCGGGCAACTAAAAGAATGTTATATTTTTTAGCTGCAAGGCCCTCGGCAATGGCTTTTCCAATGCCTTTGCTGCCTCCGGTTATAAGTGCGTAGCTCATAAATTATTGGTCGAACTTGGCAAACGCGTGCAAGTGATGGTAAATAGGTGTTTTACCTGTTTTGCCTTCTTTTGGCGGTTTCCTTCTCTGCTTAGGCCCGCACAATACAGGTATATACATTACCCTGCGGCGGCTTACAGAATCGCTATGTTCGGAATGGCCTACGCGGTGCCAGATATGGCCGTGGTGAACCACTACATCGCCTGGCTTGGCAACTACCAATACTTCATTCTTGTCTTCTTTGGTGTTGCGGTAATACATTTTGGTAAATAACATACCAAAAATGCCTTGTGTATGCGTTGAAGGCAATACACGCAGGCCACCATTTACAGCCGAAGAATTATCAAGATAAATACCAATATTCAACGTTGGGAATACCTTTTTAGCGTAAAATACCTCGCGTATAGAGTCGGTATGCCAGCCCATTTGTTTAAAACGGCTGTGCTTTGAATTTACATAGTGATTAAACACAACGCCATCGCGCTCAGTATCAGTTACCCTGCTCGAGCGCTCTGTTAAAAGGTTTTTAAATCCCTGTATACGAGCATCATGCACGAGTTGTTTTATACGCTCACTATAGTATGATGTGTAAGGGAAACGCTGAACTATGCGCTTTCCATTCTCATCGTGGCCAAATATTACGGGTATACCTTTTACAGTTTTTTCCTTCGACTTAATTAGTTTTTCCTGTGCTGCTTCATATCCGGCAATCAACTCATCTACCTCGGTAGGAGAGAGTACGCCGGTAAAATGAACAAAGCCATATTTATTAAAAAAGTCGAGCTGTTCTTTTGTAAAAGAAGCCCCAAGTTTGAACTTAGGGTAGTTTTTAAGAGATTTCTCCATCTAATTTTATAACTTGTGTGAGGTCGAAGGGCAAATATAGAAAAAATAGAAATACTGCATACCTTTCGCTTTTCACAATTTTGTGTTAATAGTAGGACGAAATGCAAAGGATTATACTTCATAAATCACTTAAGTTTGTAGGATTTATATAATTTAAGCAAATGATACATAGAGAAGGGTATAGTTTAATTACAATAGCAACTGTTATTGCGGCGGTGCTTAGCGGGCTTGGTTATTTTCTGGGGGCGCCTATATGGCTGCAGGGGTTTGTTTACCTGCTTTGTTTTGTAATGTGGGTGCTTATTGTGCAGTTTTTCCGTAACCCCAAGCGCACCACGCCTAAAAACAGCAAGCATATAATTGCACCTGCCGATGGCAAGGTGGTAGTTATTGAAGAAGTGGAAGAACCTGAATTTTTTAAAGATAAGCGCTTACAGGTTTCTATTTTCATGTCACCACTTAATGTGCATCTTAACCGTTTCCCGGTATCAGGCAATGTGGAATATGTAAAATATCACCCGGGCTTATTTCTGGTTGCATGGCACCCAAAGTCATCAACTGAAAACGAACGTACTACTGTGGTAGTTAAAACCCCTGCGGGTCAGCAAATACTCTTCAGGCAAATTGCCGGAGCGGTTGCAAGGCGTATTAGATATTATTGCAAACCGGGCGATCACGCTGAACAAGGCGAAGAAATGGGCTTTATTAAATTCGGTTCACGGGTTGATTTATTTTTACCATTAGGTACTAAAGTTACTGCCAACCTTAACGAGATTGTTAAAGGGGGTGAGTCTGTTATTGCTGAACTAACACAATGAAGAAACTGCTATTGTTTATAACAATAGTTTGTACGGCAATTTCAATTGCAGGTGCACAAAAATACGCTACCTGCAAAACCGCTGCCGAAGTAAGTTCCTCATCATTTGGCCCTGTTTCGCCTAACGGCAGTATTGATAAAGATGTGG
>JABDHI010000119.1:1064-2794 GCA_013285655.1 Bacteroidota bacterium | reverse complement strand
TTGAATTTTTCGGTTTCCTTTTCGGTTTTCTTCCTATCAACTGAATGGGAAGGAGAGGTAGGTAGCTTATTTAGGTTTATCATATATGGGGTATTGTTCACAAAGCTAACAATGCATTTAGTCTAATTATCATATAATCGATGAAATCAAAGTTTATATTTGTGGCCATATTAAAACAACCCATGAAAGTAAAGCACTATTTAACCATTCTATCGAGTTTATTATTCCTTACCACTTTTGCACAAGATACCATCAGCCATAAAATGCAAGATGCCTTTATTGGCGGCGGTTTTGTACTGGGCTCATCAGCTGCGGATGGCAAAGTGAACTATGGCCAATCGAGGGAATTTATGGTGGGTGCCGGCACCGGTTATAAGTTTTGCAAATGGAATGGCATAGGAATTGACATTTACTATAAATCGACCGATTTCTACTTAAAACAAGATTCAGCCAAGGTATTACCTAATAATGTACAGCATAGCTCAGAAAAAATAAGCTTCGATAATATAGGTGGCTTGGTATTCGACCGTTTTTATTTTGGCAAAGTTTACCTAGATGGTGGCTTTTATTACGATTGGGCCTTTTACACCAAGCACATCACCTGGGATAAAGATACTGTTGCCAACGCAGGCACTACCGTAAAAACAATTGATAAACAACTTAAGTTCCTTGCCCCTACCAATTATGGGCTTACGTTCCGTTTTGGCAGTCAAACAGGAGTTTCTTTCTACTTTAACTACAGGTTATCTAAGCTCTATAAGTCAGATGTTACTTACCCTCAATTACCGGCTTACGTTTTAGGCCTGACAGTGGGATTGCACTAACAATCAATTTCTTTAGCTGAATCAAACCTTATTTGTACTTTAGTACAATATAATTCAGCTTGCTCAGCCTAATTACCGCTATATCAACTTATAACACATCATTTTCATGAAGCGTTCCTCCATTGTTTTTTTTGCATTTGCCTGTATGGCATTCGTATTTACAGCCTGTAACCATAATGGCGACTTAACAGTTAAAGAAACGAATTTCTCGAACGGAGAGGTGCAAACCCAGCAATCACTGGTGTTTACATTCAACAACGATCTGGTTGGCGATTCATTATTATACAAAGCAGATAGCACACATTACTTAGATATTCGCCCTAACGTAGCGGGTGTATATGAATGGACAGGCCGCAACCAGCTTACCTTCTCCCCTTTCCAGGCATTTCAACCGAGCACTGAATATAAAGTGCTGCTGACCAAAAGTCTTACCAAGCATTTACAAAAGAGTATGAGCATTGATAGTAAACCTATCACCTTTCATACCCCATTCTTAAAACTCGATAACGTTGAAACCTTCTGGACATTGAAAAATGGCAATGCATCGGCAGGTATATATGTTGGTGTGAACTTAGATTTCAATTACAGCGTTGCTCCATCTTCTATACTACAGAAACTTAAACTGACACAAAATAAAACATCAGTAACAGCTGAATTAGTTTCTGCTGATGACGGTAAACAGGTGAAGCTTTTATTTAAACCTGCTGACGGAGAAAGCTATCCTTGCCCGTTGAGCATTAGTATTGATAAGGGTGTTCGTTGTATTGGCAGCAATAAAGAAACCGAACAGGTTATTGATTACATGGCGCAAGTTCCGCCGAAAGATCAGTTTCAGGTGGAGAATGCATTGCCGGTTTTTGAAAACGGACAATCGTACATTAACGTAACAACCACCCAACCTGTAGT
>JABDHI010000119.1:0-1054 GCA_013285655.1 Bacteroidota bacterium | reverse complement strand
AGCTTCCGCCCCGCGGTTAGGTTTAAGGTTACCACAACAGGTAATGGCTTTAACATTACCGGAGATTTCTCGAACAAGCAAGACTATACACTTAGCATATCAGGTAAGCTAAGGAACATCTTTGGTATTGAATTGAAAGATGAATACAGCACATCTATCCATTTCGGAACACCACCACCATACATTGCCTTTTCTGATAAGAACAGTATTTACCTTTCATCGGAAGGTAACCGCAACATAGCGGTGCAATTGATAAGTGTACCTACCGTAAAACTATCGGTTTACAAAGTTTATGAGAATAATATTTTGCAATACCTGCGTCACGGTCAGCAATACCAGGGCTATAGCGATAATTCATCAGGTGGAGATGGCGGAGAAGGTGATGATGAAGACGGTGGTAACTACCATTATTCGTACGATTATGCAGCCGACACAACCTTTGGCGATGTAATTACGCGCAGAGAATTGAACACCGCAGGATTACCTATGACGGGCATGACCTCGTTATTGAATATTACCCCTGCTGATATACAATTCGATAATACACGCAAGGGCATTTACCTAATAAAGGTTCAGGATAAAAAGAAACCATGGTTGCAGGATAGTAAACTGCTGGTAGTATCAGACATTGGTATGATTGTAAAGAAAGGACAAAAGAACATTTACGTGTTCTGTCACTCATTAGTGAATGGAACGAAAATGAGCGGAGTTAAAATAACTTTTGTGAGTGATAACAACCAGGAAATAAATACCGTTAGCACCGATGCCGATGGTATGGCAGCATTTGAATACGACCGTTCGAAATACCCGGGAAAAGATGTGGTAGCCATTATTGCAGCCCAGGGCAACGACTTCTCATTCATGAACCTGGCTGATAATACAATTAACATGTCGCCGTTTGATATTGGTGGCAAGACAACCAACAATGTTCCGTATGATGCATACATGTATACCTGTCGCGATATTTACCGCCCGGGAGATACTATCAATTTCAACTCCATCATCCGCACATTCGATTGGCATACATTGAAAGATGTGCCTGTGAAGTTTAAAA
>JABDHI010000118.1 GCA_013285655.1 Bacteroidota bacterium | reverse complement strand
ATGTAGCGAACGAGATAACTATGACCGGTGAAGATGACTTTAACCAAATGACATGGAAGCTTTGGACCTGCAACGACCGCTACTTTAAAAAGCAAAACAAATGGAACGTTAGTTATGTAAAAGAACTGGCCAGTATAAAACTATATGCCGACCTTGCAGGAATAACCGTTGCAGGCAAACAAAAACAATCGGTAGTAAAAGCAGATGCCAAGGCGTACGCTCAAAAAATGCAGGATGCCGGCGGCTCCATATCGGGGCCATATATTGAAGGTGCTAATGCTTACATTTTTAACTGGGGACCGGGAATAGTAAAGAATTACCTTCAACTATTTACGCAATTACTAAATAGTGGCCAGAATGGTGGCATTGTAGTAAACAGCGACAGTGTTAGAAAAATAAAGAATGACACACTATTTATACCTGACTATGTTAGGTTTTACCCGGGTTCAGGAGGTAAGAATAAAGAACGAAATATTGATGACCTTTTTACAGACTATAAACTGCCATACAAGTCAGTATCGTTAGATGAACTGAACACTAAAATATTGGGAACAAAGAAAAATATGTACTATATATTATATGTTCGTAATACTGCCCCTTCGCTATACATCATAAATGGCCTTACTGGTGAAATGGTTTATGCCAAAAAGATTGGCGCTGAAGAGTTGCAACCAGACGATATAGCTAAGCTATATAAATTGGTTTCAAAAAAGTAAGCTCACTTATGCCTCCTGAATTCACGTCGAACGAAAACCTTATTGTTGCGGTAATTGGTGGTGGAGCGGCTGGTTTTTTTGCAGCCATATCATGTAAAACGCATAATCCGCAAGCTAATGTAACACTATACGAGAAGTCGGATAAGTTGCTTGCCAAAGTAAAAGTATCTGGTGGTGGTAGGTGCAATGTAACGCATGCCTGCTTTACAATTTCTCAACTATCAAAGTTTTACCCTCGCGGAGAAAAGCAGTTAAAAAAAGCCTTTGCCTACTTTAACACCAACGATACTATAAAATGGTATGAAGATAGAGGCGTGATGCTAAAAACTGAGGATGATGGCAGGATGTTTCCGATCACAGATAATTCGCAAACTATTATCAATTGCCTGATGCGCGAGGCTGAGAAGCTCGGTATAGAAATTAAGATACAACACCCCATATTAGCTATTGCCAAGGAAGAAGAAAAATTCAAGCTTATTTTTAGAGAGGGGAATAGTATTGTAGATAAAGTAATTATAGCAAGTGGCGGCTCACCTAAAAAGGAAGGATTTGACTGGCTTGAAAAGCTTGGACACAAAATTGAAACGCCTGTCCCATCCCTATTTACTTTCAATATGCCCAACGAAACTATAAAATCGTTAATGGGAGTATCGGCAGAGAAAGTAAGCGTGCACGTGGTCGGAACAAACTTAAGAAGCGAAGGGCCATTATTAATTACCCATTGGGGTATGAGCGGGCCTGCAATCCTTAAACTATCTGCATGGGGTGCTCGAATTTTAAATGAACTGGATTACAATTTTAAAATACAAGTAAACTGGCTGGGAGATGTTAATGAAGATGCAGCAAGAGAAGTACTTAATAAAGAAGCCGAATTACACCCAAAGCGAAAAGTAAGCAATATGGAATCGTTCACATTGCCTAACAGGCTGTTTTTATTCTTACTTGCTAAACTTGATATTAACCCCGATACGACGATAGAAGCTTTAGGAAAGAAAAACAAAAACCGATTATTGAATACATTGGTTAACGATGAATATAGTGTGGAAGGCAAAACCACTTTTAAAGAAGAGTTCGTTACTTGTGGTGGTGTAAGCTTGAACAATGTATCGATGGATACAATGGAAAGCAAAGTATGCCCCGGAATGTATTTTGCAGGAGAAGTATTAGATATTGACGGAGTAACTGGTGGCTTTAACTTTCAAGCGGCCTGGACAACAGGCTTTATTGCAGGAAAACTAAAATCAAATCATCTCGCTTAACTCGAGCCAACGCATTTGCTTTTCATCAACCAATCGAGTTGCCTCTCCTAATTCAGTAGTAATGCGCAACAATTCTGTATGATCGGTACCTGCATTGTTTAATTGCTCTTCTAATACTTTCTTCTTTTTTTCAAGTTCAGCTATTTCTTTCTCAAGGCTTTCAAATTCAAATTTTTCTTTATAACTCATTTTCTGCTTAGGGGCAGTGGCAACCGGCGCTGCCTTTTCCACAGGCACTTCTACCTGTCTGCTTATTTCTCCTTTAGCCTCTTTTTTCTTTTCTTCCTTCTCCTCCTCCCTATAGTCGGTATACGAACCTATATATGCTTTTACATCTCCCTCTCCGGTCAATATAAATAACTGGTCAGCCAGCTTATCCATAAAGTACCTGTCGTGAGATACAATAATTAAACAACCTTGAAAATCGAGCAAGAATTGCTCCAATGTACTAAGCGTAATAAGGTCAAGGTCGTTGGTTGGTTCATCAAGTACCAGGAAGTTAGGGTTCTTCATCAAAACCGTCAATAAATACAATCGCTTCCTTTCACCACCACTTAACTTCGATACATATGTAAACTGCATCTCGGGCGGAAACTGGAATAATTGCAACAACTGCCCTGCAGAAAGCTTAGTGCCATCACCCATAGGAATGAATTCGCCAACTTCTTTAATAACCTCTATAACGCGTTTATCATCCTTTATCTCAATACCTTTTTGAGAATAGTAACCGAATACAATGGTTTCACCCGCATTCACTTTACCCGAATCAGGTTGTTCAGCTCCCGTTAAAATATTTAAGAAGGTAGTCTTACCTACTCCGTTCTTTCCGGCAATACCAATACGCTCGCCCCTTTTAAAGGTATAATCAAATCCTTTTAAAATAACTTTCTCGCCGTGGGCTTTAGATACTTTT
>JABDHI010000117.1 GCA_013285655.1 Bacteroidota bacterium | reverse complement strand
AATTCCAATCGGAACTAATTCAGTAGTTATTAAAGGTGTAAGCTGAAACAATAAAGAGATGGTAATATTTTGGGTTCGTTTAAAAACATAGTATCCGGTAAAAAATGCTATTACCGAATAAATTACGCTGATTGTTAGGCAAAGAATATAGATGTAATCCTCCGGATGCAGTAATACATCCTGGTACAATGGAATGCTGCAATTAAAAAGATGCTTAATATAAATGACTATGCCACAAAAATATTGTACTGGAATTCCGGGGTTGTCTATGTATGAAATTTGGAAATGGCCGCCGGCAATACTTGCTCCATTGAAAAGATATATATAGATAGGGTCGAAACAAGTTGTATAAAATGGCCTCCAATTCTCAAAAAATATCCCTGTGAAGATCAAATAAATAATGGGAAGAAGAAATAATAATAAAAACTTCCGATTTTGCAAATTCATATTTTAAACATACTCTTAAATGTATTCTTCATACAAATGTATTGATTTTTGAATCTTAGCAAGGGTTGAAAACGTATTTTATGCTTCATTCTCAGGTAAAAAGCTGCTGAGAGAGGATAGCTAATATACTGGAAGGGCAATTGTATCATATTTAAATTATGTTCAAACATTGATTAAGAAGCTTAATCCTATTCTTCAAAATGTATATTTGCAAGATAAAAGCAGCCATGTCTGACATTACAGAAGAGACAAGCAGGGAAATAAGCGGTATACGAAGTTGGGCGGAAGAAGACCGTCCGAGGGAAAAGCTTATACTGAAAGGCTCAAGCGCCTTATCTGATGCTGAGCTTTTGGCTATACTGATTGGTTCTGGAACCCGTGGCGAATCAGCCGTTGATGTTTGCAAAGCAATTCTTAAGAACTCCCATAACAATCTGAACGAGTTGGGAAAACTTTCTGTTGTCGATTTGAAGAAATACAAAGGCATAGGAGAGGCGAAAGCAATAACTATTGTGGCCGCGCTTGAACTTGCTAAACGAAGAAGAATAGCTGAGGTAAAGGAAAAAGAAAAAATATCGGGCAGCAAAGATGTGTATGAATATTTTCATCACCTGTCCGACTTGCGTAATGAAGAATTTTGGGTGATGTTCCTCAACAGGGCCAATAAAATAATATCAGCGCAAAAGATAAGCCAAGGAGGAATTACAGGTACGGTGGCCGATATACGTGTGATACTTAAAAATGCATTGGATAACTTTGCGACCGGAATAGTGCTTTGTCATAATCACCCATCGGGCAACCTGAAACCCAGCAATGAAGATAAGGAGCTAACCCAAAAAGTAAAACAAACTGCCAAACTTCTCGATATAAATGTTTTAGACCACATCATAGTTTCTGATACAGGATACTTTAGCTTTGCCGATGAAGGCATTTTATAAACGATGATAAAAATACTAACTGTAATAGGCGCGCGTCCACAAATCATTAAAGCTTCTGCTTTAGATAGGACTATTAAAAACAGTTACAGTAAGGAGATACAAGGGGTCATTCTTCATACCGGTCAGCATTATGATGATACCATGTCTGATGTGTTTTTTCGTGAAATGGGCATCTCTCAACCCGATTATAACCTGAATGTGGGGTCGGGCACGCACGGAAAACAAACAGCCGCTATGATTGAGGGTATTGAAAAAATTGCCATACTTGAAAAGCCTGATGCAATTGTTGTTTACGGAGACACAAACTCAACGCTTGCGGCAGCCATAGCGGCAACCAAACTTAAAACCCCTTTATTACACATTGAAGCAGGCCTGCGTTCGTTTAACAAAACTATGCCTGAAGAGATCAACCGTATTGTCTGCGACCATTGTTCCACTATGCTTTTCACACCTACGCTGGCAGGATATAATAATTTACTACGCGAGGGTTTTAATCAAGATAATGAATCTCCGTTCACTATAAATAAGCCGGGTATGTTTCATTGCGGAGATGTGATGTACGATAATACGCTTTATTTCTCCGGGATAGCTGAAGCAACATCCGGTGTGCTGAATAAATTAGGGCTGAAGGATAAAGAATTTTTGCTGGTAACTATTCACCGTGACAGCAATACCGATGTGGCGGAAAGATTGAACGCTATACTTGAAGCTATCAATCAG
Organism: Bacteroidota bacterium; assembly: GCA_013285655.1. Classification (GTDB taxonomy): domain Bacteria; phylum Bacteroidota; class Bacteroidia; order JABEUT01; family JABEUT01; genus JABEUT01. The sequence continues at coordinate 807 of JABDHI010000117.1, read as the reverse complement.
ATCAGCATAGATGAACAATTACCGGTGGTTTTTCCTATCCATCCCCGTACTTCCGCATCGCTTGATAAGCTTAATATCACGGCGGTAAAAAGTATCAAAGAGAACCCATTATTTCAAACTACAGCTCCTGCTTCTTTTCTTGAAATGATCTTGCTTGAGAAAAAATGCTCTATGGTACTGACCGATTCCGGTGGAGTGCAGAAGGAAGCTTTTTTCTTGCATAAGCCATGTATTGTATTACGCCCCGAAACAGAATGGGTTGAGCTAGTGGAATGTGGCAACTCCATCTTGGCTGATGCCGATCAGGAACGAATTAAAAAAGCATATTATCATTTTAAAGAAAAGAAAAAACATAGTTATCCGTTATTGTATGGAGAAGGAAATGCAGCCGATTTCATTTGTAAAGAGATCATTCGCAATTATAGATAGGAATGCCGGAATTATTAATATACACAGCTAAAATTACCCCCCGGGTTAGCTATATTTTTCAACTTTTTTTCGAATCGCTTATACGTACTTCCTATATAATTACTTCTGATGAAGCGGTTTTTAAAACATACGAAGGCCCCAAAATAAATTATTCTGTTAATCAATTTTCAAACGAAAAACTACAAATTATGCCCTGCGGACTCCTTACGGAAGAAGGGATAAAGACACAAGTTGTAAATACAGGAGAATGGAATAGAATGAGGATATTTTTCAAAACAGAAAGCGGCTGCATGCCATTCGATATATTCTCCGCCGCCTTTTATTTAGTTAGCCGCTACGAAGAATATTTGGCGCATACTCCCGATAAGCACGGTCGTT
>JABDHI010000116.1 GCA_013285655.1 Bacteroidota bacterium | reverse complement strand
TTGCTGCCAAAATGCTGCCGCATCTAAAAAGCCCATAAAGCCACCTACTTTAAATCCTTGTTTTATACCTACCTCAGCGTTCCAGCTAGATTCGGGCCTCAAATCAGGATTTGCAAATATGCTAAGGTCACTAAATTGCGAAGTCAAATACTTTTCAGTAAGTGTTGGGTAGCGGTAACCCTGTCCATATGACGCTCTTAAAAATGTTCCTTGAGTAATTTTAAGGCTCATACCTGAACGAAAAATAGGCTTAGAAACATCTTGCCCATTATTAATTATAAAGTTCTCATCTCTAAAACCAAAAGATAAATTAAGTATATCCCAGAATTTCTTGTCTATCTGAGTATACGCGCTATAATTCTGCAATTGGTTAGTCTCTTGTGGTAGCGATATGCCTAAATAATCAACCGAATCGGCATGGGCGTGCGTATCGTTAACCACAAAACCAACGGTAACATTTAATCCGCCTAACTCATAAAACTTTTTAATGCATTGGTATTCGGCATAAATAACACTGGTAGTATTCGATGGATTATTGGTTTCAACATTATCGGTATAATAGTACCTGGCCCTTATACTATGCTCAAACCCATTAGCCGAAGTATAATTCAGGAAAGGGTCGAGATAGAACATTTTTTGATCTTGCAATATCACCGTGTTAGGGTAAGCCCTATATAAGCCGGAACTATCGTTCGACCATATCAATGATAATACGTTCGAAGATTCTCCGGCATCACCATTAAGGCCAAAATTCAAACGTGGAATTTTCTTAGGCCTATATCGAAGGCCAAAATTAAATCTACCTGTCTTCTCCCCCATTTGGCTTGCGCTAACCGGCGCGCCGTTAAGGGTACCTAAGGCTTGTTGATATTCCGGTGGACCTATATAGCCGTGATCGTATAATACCATACCACCAAGCACCAGGTCAAGCTGACCCATTTTTTCTGTATGCAAAAAACTCATTCCTGAAAAATCAGCTGCCCCATTCCACCACTTAGCACCCGCAACAGGTGGTGAGCTATATACACCTGTGTACATTGAAACTGAGGTAGTAGGGGTATCGGTTGGATAAGCTGTGCGAATATTAATACTACCACTAAGGGCAGAAGAACCTGTTGTTACCGATGAAGCTCCTTTGATGATCTCAATTTGTCCAACGTTTTCTATAGGTATCAAATCCCATGCAATACGTCCTCCATCACCAGGCAAAGCCGGTAATCCATCAATCAATATGGCTACTCTACTACCAATACCAAAATCAAATCCGCTACCGCCTCTAATCTGTGGCTCTCCATCTAGTATATCTAAGCCCGGTGCTTGTTCGAGTGCTTGCTTTATATTGGTGGAACCTTTGTTTTCAATAAGCTGTGGCTTTAAAACATCCATCGACACAGTTATGTCTTGCAGCTTCTGCTGGTATCGCCCTGCCGACACTACTAAGGTTTGCATTTGGGTGCTTTCGGAATGAAGAATGAAATTATGCTCTAAAACAGAAGATTCATTAATAGAAATAACCAAAGTATCCGGATTCATACCAAGTATAGCACATACTATTGCATGCTTACCGGGAGTTAAATGCAATTCATAACTACCCTGAATATCACTTATTACACCATTGGTAACATCATCAATGTCATAAACAGTTGCGCCAAATACTTTTTCTTTACTGAGTGAATCGCGCACAAACCCTTTAAGAGTAGCGCTTTTTTGAGCACTTACAAGTATAGGGCAAACAAGTAATAATAACAAGTAGTTTATTTTCCTCACCTATTTTTTTTGGTTTGCTTATGCAGCAAATTACAGAATAATTGCGGAGAACTCAAATACCCTTTATCAATTCAGAAAATATTATTTCTGAACCGTTATCTTTCCGGTTTTTACAACAACATTGTTATTGTTGCTTAACCTATAAACATAAGTACCTTCAGCCATATCAGAAACACTAAGGTTATTCTCTCCTTGTAAAATCTGTTTTTCTTCTACAATACGCCCTGTAATATCTGTTAAAGTCAACAGCATCGATTTTGCATTTGAATTGTTATTGATCAAGACATAATCTTTTACAGGATTAGGGCCTACAGTAATTTTCTCCGGGTTAGTTATATTATTAATACCTGTTACAGTATCAAAAACAAGGCCTAAGTCATCAGCATATAATTCACTGCCCGCATGTCCGCTCTTTTGGTTGGTACTAGAGGTTACAATCCACAAGGCTTCGGTAACTGCATTAGGAGACCTGTATGTAACAGGTAATGAGAACCTGGTGTAGCTTGAAACGGTTGATGTAGGAGTTCTAAAGAAAGCTTCTCCAATGGTATCACTATTGCTTGTTCCAAAAAGGTAAAATTCAATATCAGCATTATCTCCACTGGCCGAAGTATACTTATACCAACCAATAATACTATCAGGCCTTAAGGTGTAAGGTAGTCCGCTATTTATAGTTTGGTTACTGGTATTAAAAGTTCCTGTAGTAACAGTACCCGGTATTAATTGCCCAAAGTACGACATAGTAATCAGGCGCACTGCATACTTACCACCGTGCACATCTGCAGGAGTTGAATCTTTTACGCAGGTATAAATTCCAAAAGTAGAAGTAGTTGAATTCAGGTCATTCCATCCATTAGGATCGTCGTAACCTGATGAATTGTGTGTCCAGGCTTCGAAACCTGCATTGGGGGTAGCAGGATTGGTTTGCGCCTGTGAAGAAACAGAAATTATTAAGGCTAGAGCAAGTGTAGTTACTATTTTCATAAATATGGGTTGTGTTTGTTATTAGCTAAACAAATATAGGGCTAATACACACGTTTGCTTACCATTATTTATCACCAACTTGCTATACTTATATATACCAGACATTGAACTTAACTATGCCACTATCTAGAAATCAAGTAAATACACGGGACATCAGTATTTTAAATAAACAACAT
>JABDHI010000115.1 GCA_013285655.1 Bacteroidota bacterium | reverse complement strand
TGCTGTTGTTACGTAGTTTACTGCTTAACTTCATCCCAGGCTTTTTTAAGTAGAAAATGAGAGAATCAATTTCTGTAAGCCTTGATTTATAGAGCAGGTAAGAAAGGTCTATTGCCGATACTGTATATTTAAAGTAACCAAACCATTCCTGTACATTTATACTGTCAAAATCATCAATATAATCTGTTTTGTACCCTATCTTATACAGCGTATTATCTGAAACAAAAAAATGTGCATCACGGTCGCTATGCGATATTTCGGGCGCGAAGAAAGAATCGGGGTAGGGTGATATCTCAACATCGGCACAGGCCAGCAAAATGGCCGTAACCAATAAAATACAACTAATTGGAACCAGTGAAGATTTGAGTAATGCTTTTTTTGTCATAATGGCTAAGGTATAATGAATCGTATTCGAAAAGGCTTAGGGTGCGATGAGCATCTTTTAAATAACCGTTTACATTATTGGCCGCCTCAACACATAATTGCGGCGTTACTTCTTCCATTTTCACAGTGTCGTTCTTGTCAAAATATCTACCATGAAGCAGTACTGAGCTTCGGGAGATAAACATATTGTTCCCTATTGCACTGAAAAGCGAATCAGGAAAATCGGTACGCACGGCCTTTTCAATAATATTATTGGCTTGCCCGTTACGTATGCATACCGCCCACGAAAATACAGGCAGTGCCACATCCAAGGGTAGCGGATAACTGGTTACATAAGTTACATACTTATTTGCATCCTTGCTGTTGTAAATGGAATTGTTGCCTGGCTCAGCATTTATTTTACCCATGTTGTAAAACATAAGCATACCTCTGTCAATGGGCGGAATGCCTGTAACATCCGGGTACTTTACCTGGTGCAGGCGTATAGTAGCCGAAAGTATTTTGCCCGAATCGTGCAACCTATCGTGAAAGAAGGTGAGGAGTTTGAAGTATTTCACTCGCGTGGTCTCGGTCCAGTCACAATCGAATTGAAGTTCTTTATAGCTTAACCTGTTTGCAGTTGCTAAATAGCTTACCTGGGTATATATGTGGCTTGAAAGCTGTTCAATACTATCGGCAGATAAATGTTCCAGGGTTTTGTTGGGAATAAACACAACGGGGATGTATTCAAATTGTTTATCAGGCATAGTACTGAAACGTACTTCATCAACAGGGTAGGGTTTGTTATCGCGGTCGCTAAACGCAACATCAAAAAAGTGTATATATAGTTTACTTACATGTGCATCGTTCAAATAAGCAATATCCTTTGCCGATAAGTTGAAATTGCTCTTCCAATAATAAAAGGCACGATCGGGTTGATGGCGTTCGCGCTTGCAACACACAAGGCCCAATAACGTTATTGATGCAATTAATATACTTATGTACTTACCTGCTTTCATTAATCTTTTATTAGGCCATAATAATGCAGGTCGATGAGTGTACCATCGGCTATTTTAAAATCCTTGCGTAACACACCTTCCAGTAAAAAGCCATTTTTTAAGGCTACGCGTTGGCTGCCTATATTATCTTTTGCTGTGCGTAAATATAATTTCTTCAGTTTCAATGTGGCAAAACAATAGGTAATAATATGTTGCAATGCTTTTGATACAATGCCTTTTCCTTCATAATGTTTATCAATATAATAGGCGAGCTCAGCCTTGGCTATATCCCAGTCGAAGTTTTTAATAAAGGTGAAACCGATAGGGATGTTTGTGTTGTCATCAACTATTAAATAGGTGATGGCTTCCTTTGCATGCGCCTGTTTTGTTTTTAGTTTAATGTATTGTTCTGTATCTGCAATACTATGTATAGCGCCAATAGCAATGGGAAAGTAATCGATCAAGCGAGGCCTGTTGGCTGTTATCAGGTCGTAAATGTTTTGAGCATCATCAGCAACAGGTGGGCGCAAGGTGTAGTGGTCGAAATTCATACCGTAAATATAAATATTACGGAGGAGTGCAACGTGCAAAAAAAATGCATTTACTCTCTCATTTAAGAGAGGGCAGGTGAAGTCGTTTAAGGATTAATTTACTTCAGCACCAATCTGCCGCAAGCAATAGGTTCGTTTTGTTCGCCTGTAACCCGGTATATATATAGCCCTGCCGTTTGGTTGGTCATATCGACCACCAAAGGAGTATTAACTACCGATGCTTGCGAGTAAACCCGTTCGCCCAATATGTTATAAATATCTACCTGAAGCTTTTCATCATCGGGGCTCGACTCCCCATTATCGAGTGTAAAGAAGAACCTGCCACTACTTGGGTTAGGAAACACAGAAGCATTTATACCGACCCTGCTGACTTTATTAATACCCGTAGGAGCTACATAATACGATGCAATATGATTAACCGCCATACCACCGGCACTATCGAACTGGCCTGCAACATAAAGAGTACTGTTGTATACCGCCAGTGCTACTACATTGTTATTGGCGCCTTCACCTAACGCCGACCATGCTGTACCATTCCATACGGCTATATGGCTTGCAGCGTTTCCACCGGCATTTTCAAATTGGCCGCCTATATATATACCTCCCGGGTAAGCAACTATAGCTGCCACATTATTATCGGTGCCACCGCCTAATGCCGACCAGTTTTGTCCGTTCCACGATGCAATATTGTTTGCTTCTATCTCGCTCGCTTTGGTAAAGTTGCCACCTACGTAAAGCGTATTGTTATAAGCCAATAACGAGCTTACAAAGCCGTTTACTCCGCTCCCTACAGCTTTCCAGGTAGTTCCGTTCCACTGGGCAATGCCACTTGCGGGCAAACCGCCTGCACTATCAAAAGAACCACCAACATATAATACACCGTTTAAAACAGTCATTGCTTGCACGTATCCATTAACACCTGTACCTAACTGAAACCATTTCGAACTATCCCATTCGGCTATATAACCCACATGTTTTCCACCGGCGCTATCGAACCCGCCGCCTATATATAGTGCGCCATTATAAGACGCCATAGCATAAACAATTAAGTTAGTACCCTTACCCAAGGCTGACCAAACCCCGCTACCCAGTTCAGCTATATTATTTGCAGGGTTACCGCCTGCTTTTGTAAAGAGGCCACCTGCATATAAGGTAGAGCTATTGGACCCTAATGACCATACACC
>JABDHI010000114.1 GCA_013285655.1 Bacteroidota bacterium | reverse complement strand
ATGGTAAAGCGGGAGATAAAAATTTTGAAGCAAGTATTCTACCTGATTTAAAATGGTTGAAAGATACCAACCACGATGCTGACTTTAGGCGGGGCTTTGCCTGGATATATGTTAATGATGCGTTGGCACAAAAATATGCCGCCATAAAAAATACGGCATTAGCTACGTGCTTTACACCCGATTTGATAAATCGTTTTTTAGAAATAGGCTTCAGTAAGCCCGATAAACCTATTAGCGATAGCCTGATTACCACACTAGAAAACTTCTTTGACAAGAAGAACAAATCGGCTTTTGAACAATTTGCAATGGCACAATTACCATTTACTGAAGCAGGCTTGTACAAAATGCAGGCCATTTACGCGTTGTATAACTATGATGTAAATGGGGCCTTGGAAAAATTGAAACTAAATGTTTCGGCAGGCAACGATTCACTTTACGGAGACCCATTCCTAATTCATATTATGGATAACCATGACAGCGATGCAGTATTACCAAACAAATCGGTGCATACCAAAATACAATTCGTTGAGAAAATGGTGGAACTGCAAAAGAAAGCCGACCACGGTTCAAAAGATGCACAAGACTATTTTATGCTTGCGAATGGCTATTATAACATGAGTTACTTTGGTAACAACCGCGTTCTTTTCGAGTCAACGATCAGCCGTATGTATATTTATGAATTTGATGACACCTATAGCGAGAACCGCAATACACCACCTGCTTACATGAGCTGCGCCAAAGCATTGCAGTATTACCAGCAAGCCATGAATTTATCTACCAATGCTGAGTTTAAAGCCAAGTGCTGTTTTATGTGTGCCAAATGCGAACAGAATGATTTCTTCTGCCACAAAGCCAAAGACTATAAGGGTGATTTTAAAACAGGCACTTATTTTGCAATGTTAAAATCGGACTACTCAAAAACCCAATATTACCAGGAAGTAATAAAGGAATGCGGGTACTTTGATACCTATGCGCACATAACAAGACCACGTTAATTTATTTCACAAAAAATCCCGCCCCGGCAAATGCTGAGGCGGGATAATTTATTATATCCGTTTAGTGATCTCTGTGGTCGTCGTTACCATCGTGACCATGATTACCTTCGTCATGGTGTTCGCCGTGGTTACCTTCATCATGGTGTTCGTCTCTCCTTGGCCTTTCGCCATAGGTCTTCTGCTCATGTCCATGGTTATAACCTCGAGGGTAATTCTTGCGATGTTCCCTGTAATTATCATAAGGCCTTTCTCCATGGTAATCGTTAAGGGTTACCTTGTAACCGCTGTACAAATCGTAATTACTGTAAGCACGCGGCAAATTGTGTGAATGTATCCACCTTCCGCCTGACATATATATGTAAGTAGAATTGTTCACGTCATAATATGCTTCAATATCGGGTAGGTAATAATACCTAACACCAACCGACTCAGCGGGGCCCCATGCAGGTGTAACACCAATTTGCACAGAAACCTGGGCGTGCATGCTTCCGGCAATTACCAAAAGTAAACCGCCTATTAATAATCTTATCTTTTTCATTCTTATTTATTTAAGTGCAAATGAATTTTTGCAACAACACAAAGGTGCTTGAGTTTAAAGCGGTAAGCCTTGTACAATCAGTCGCAAATGTTACATCATTCACGCCTAAAGTATAGTTACCATAAGCATTGATTGACCTGTTAAAAACAAGGGTACTGTTTTATTTAGTGCGATTAACTTACGATGTACCTTTGTATTACGATACGCTTCCCTCTTCTCGATCCGGGAAAGTATTGGTATGTTCTTTGAAATGTCCGGTTATTTATCCAGAAGGTAAACAGATGTAAATAAAATATTTATCTACGACTCAAAACGACACGAGTAAAACTGCAAAGTCGGGTTACAAAACACCATTTTATTTGAAACCGTGTTTATTAAGAATCAATGGCTTGATGGGTAACACAACTACGAAACTGTAACCCCGGTTCAGCGGTTTTTAATCTAATCAAAAAAGAAGCGTTTCTACAGGCTAAGCGTCACCTTTTTGGCTTACGACTTACGACTATTGACTAATAACTATCTGGCAGTCTGCACCACACCCAACAAAATCCAGGTGCCCCAACCATCGGGGTTGGCAGAAAAATAGAGGAACAATTTGTGGTTCTTCATCAACTGCCTGAACTGGCGGCCCGGCAACCGGAAGGGTTCACCTACCCCAAAGCCTTTCTTTTCAACCGTAGCCATTACTTTACCATTATCATCCCTAAACTGTAATCGGCTTAGGCAAGGTGCACAAGGTTCGGCTGTATAGTAATCGATCAAAATAGTGCTGTTATCAGCAATGCTATCAATAAGGTAAGTTGTTACGCTATTTATTTTATAGGCAAGTATCTCTTTACCATTATAACTCACCGACCAAGAGTCAGTTACAGTATCTCGCCTGCCGTTATTAGCGTAGGCTCCGGTAACGAGTAATACAAAAAGTAATATGAGGTAGTTCTTTTTCATAATTATATGATACTGCGAATATAGTGAATTTGGTTAGGACTAATGGAACGCTGATGACGCGGATGTTTATGATGAACACGGATAATATCATATTTTATCTTATTCAATCGGCGTTATCTGCGTTCTATTCGCATGTATATCTTATTAATTTTGTGCTAATAACAAACCGGATGAAAAGGCTTTGCATTATAGTTTTAGCAATGTATGCGCTGTATAGCTGCAAAAGCACCAAGCCTGTGCCTCAAAAGCAAAAACCCTATAGCGGACAAATAACGGTTTCGGGCGATACGGTAAAAGCGAAAGAAACCTTACAGCTACCCGTGTTCATACCTATTAGCGAATTGCAGAATCAGCTTTACCAGCAGTTTTTTGCTCCTACCTATGGCAAATACTTCCCTTGCCAAAACCAGGATTGTGGCGATGCTTACAAAGACCTTTACGTATCAGAGCCTTTTATACACGTTAAAGACAGTATGATAACCATTAAAATGCATTTAGGCGGAGTAGCGCATGTGCTGTTGAGCTTTGAGGTGTCGGCTGATCTTTTGCTTACCGCCCAACCTATGGTAAAGAATGACACACTTTATTTTAAGAATGTAACCATGCAACCCTCATCACAAAACATCATAACTGCTATTA
>JABDHI010000113.1:1161-3120 GCA_013285655.1 Bacteroidota bacterium | reverse complement strand
TGGCATAGCAGGCTTTATTTTTTATGTTATCAGTCCTCAAAACCTTTTGCCATATATACTGTGTGGTGTTGTTATAGGCGGATTGTTGGGTATTTATTACTTCCAAAAAATAAAGATCCATCAGAAGTTCGGTATGACATCGTTGGTAACTGCCCTTATCACCTACGGACTCGCCCCACTATTATATACCCAAAATAAAGCGCTTGTGCTTTTGTTGGTTGTTGCTGTATTAGTTATTACCGAAATAAAAGAAAACTTAAGACAGTTTACTACCAAATTTGGTAATGATGAATTTACTTCGCTTGCAAAGTTCTTAGTGTTGGCAGGGGTTATACTCCCCTTATTACCTGACCAACCTATATCAGATGTAATTAATATTTCTCCGTATAAATTCTGGCTGGCTATTGTGGTTGTGTCCAGTATCTCTTATTTCAGCTATCTACTTCGCAAATTTGTTTTCCCTGATACAGGAATACTTCTAACAGGTGTATTGGGTGGTTTGTATAGCAGTACTGCTACTACAGTTATACTGGCTCGTAAAAGCAAAGAAGATATAGATGGCAATCGTATAATCGGCGCCATGTTCCTTGCACTTACTATGATGTACCTGCGCATATTTTTACTGGCACTGTTTTTCAATTCCACAATAGCTATGATGCTGTTGCCTAAGTTTATTGCCCTTATTATTATAAGTGCTGCAATCGCTTTTTACTTCACCAAGATCAGGAAGACCGCAGTTAAGAAGACCAATGAGCAGATAGATACGTCAGCTCACCAAAACCCATTGGAGTTTAAAACCGCTCTATTATTTGGTGGCTTATTTATAGTGTTTGCCATTGTTACCCAATTCGTAATTAAAACATACGGTGGCCATGGTTTAAGTGTATTGGCTTTTGTGGTAGGCGTTACCGATATCGACCCTTTTATCATTAACCTGTTTCAGGGTAAGTTGAACATTGATACGGGTATAATTGCGGTAGCGGTGTTAAATGCTATTACAAGTAATAACGTACTTAAGCTTATCTATTCCATTGCTCTTTCTGATAAATCACTTCGCAAAGAATTGATACTTAGCTTTGGCATACTCATTGCAGCCGGTATCGTTTGTGTGCTTATTTAAGCCTTAAAGTCTTAAGGTTTTCTATCTTTCTTAATTCCATAACTTTGCGATCCCTAAAACAAATATCATGACAATTGACCTGAGGAGTGATACCGTTACCCGTCCTACGCCAGAGATGCTAAAATGCATGTTTAATGCCAAGGTGGGCGACGATGTATTTAAGGAAGACCCTACTGTAAATGAACTGGAAGCTAAGGCCGCAGGCATATTTGGTATGGAGGCAGGCTTGTACTGTCCTTCGGGTACTATGACCAACCAGATAGCTATTAAAATGCACACCCAACCCGGTGAAGAACTACTGTGTGATGTTACTGCCCACGTTTATAACTTCGAGGGTGGGGGTATAGCATTTACTTCGGGCGTACAGCCTAAACTCATTCCCGGCGATAGGGGCCGTTATACAGCAAAACAACTTGCAGATTGTTTACATCCTGATGCTGATTGGTTGCCACGCACTACACTTGCTGTAGTTGAAAATACAAGCAATAAAGGTGGAGGAAGTTATTCTAAATTAGAGAACATAAAAGAGATAGCAAATGTTTGCCAGGCCAACAAAATAAAGCTGCACATGGATGGCGCCCGTATATTCAATGCCCTTGTTGAAACTAATGAAAGCCCGAAAGATTACGGCAAGATATGTGATTCTATTTCTATTTGCCTCTCAAAAGGATTAGGTGCCCCGGTTGGTTCTCTATTACTGGGTAAAAAGGAATTTATTGCTAATGCCCGTCGCATTAGGAAGTTGTTGGGTGGGGGAATGAGGCAAGCAGGTTATCTGGCTGCTGCCGGTATTTATGCATTAGATAATCACGTTACCCGTTTAAAAGATGACCACAAAC
>JABDHI010000113.1:0-1151 GCA_013285655.1 Bacteroidota bacterium | reverse complement strand
GCGCTAAGCATTTGGGTAGCTTATTAACCGGTAAAAGTTATATCGAGAATGTATTACCTGTAGATACCAATATTGTAATATTTACCCTGTCTGATAAAATGCCTTCGGCTAAATTTGTAGCCGAGTTGGCAAAAGAGAATATTATGGTTTCATTAATGGGTACGCAAATGGTACGCATGGTAACCCACCTCGATTTTACGGACGAAATGCTTGAAACAACTGAAAAAATACTTAAAAAAATATAAACAGTATTGAGTCTTAGGTGTTGAATTCCTAATTCTTAATTCTTAATTGAATTAATATGGCATACCAATTTTATACTGCTGAAGTAACCAAAATAATTGACGAATCGCACAATACCAGGAGGTTCTTTTTTCGTATTCCTGAAATGGAACACTTCAATTATGGCGCAGGGCAATTTGTAATGCTCGATTTGCCGATTGAATCGAAGATCAAGACCCGTTCGTATTCCATTGCATCTGCACCAGATGGTTCAAATACATTAGAGCTACTTATATCACTCAACCCGGAGGGCTTGGGTACTCCATACTTGTTCAATAATATTAAAGTAGGCTCAACATTGCCATTGTCGCAACCTGCCGGTAAGTTCATGCAACCTCCTGCTACCAATATCGATACTGATATTTGCATGATTTGCACGGGTACAGGTATTGCGCCTTTCCGTGCTTTTTTGCACGATATTAAGAACAGGAAAGTACCGCACGGAAACATTAACCTGATATTCGGTAGCCGCTTTGAAAAGGACTTGCTTTACCGGGAAGAGATGGAAGAATTGGCTGATATAATCCCTAATTTCAAGTATACAACTGTATTGTCTCGTGAGGAGAATCCGCAATATAAAGGCGAAAAAGGCTACGTACATGCGGTTTATGAGAAGCTATACGAGGCTAAACAACCTGCCATGTTCTACCTATGTGGCTGGAAAGTGATGGTAAAGGAAGCCCGTGATAAGCTGATGGCTATGGGCTATGATAAAAAGGTTATAAAGTTCGAACTTTACGACTAGACTTGTCTACTCAAAGCCCCTTTAGGGGTTTGGGGTTGTTTTTAGGTGAATTTCCCCTAATTTCTTACATTTGCCTATCTATAAAAAGGGAGATATGAGAACTGTATTTTTCAGAGAAGCATTA
>JABDHI010000112.1 GCA_013285655.1 Bacteroidota bacterium | reverse complement strand
TATAATAGGAACATATCCACCCAGTGATACTTCTATAAATGTATCGCTAATGGTAAATCCTCCACCAGTAGCAAATGCAGGACCGGATAAAAATATTTGCAAAGGAGACAGTGTAACATTAGGAACCCCGGCTATCATTGGAGATACCTATAGCTGGTCGCCTTCTTTATGGTTAAATTCAAGTATAGTAGCCCAACCTAATGCAAGTCCGGCAAGGGATACAACGTATATTTTGACTGTTATCAATACCGCTACAGGTTGTAAAAATACTGATACAGTTAATGTGACAGTAAATCCAGCATTGGTAGCAAACGCAGGACCAAATAAGATTATTTGTAAAGGCGATAGCACAAATATAGGAACCCCAGCAATTATTGGAGACACCTATAGCTGGTTGCCTATTGCAGGATTAAATTCAAGCATTAAAGCCCAACCTAATGCGAGCCCAGCAGGAACTGTGACGTATACGCTAACGGTTTCCAATGGCTCATGTAGTGATACAAGCATAGTTACTGTAACCGTAAATTCATTAATTATAGCAAGCGCAGGACCAGATAAAAATATCTGTAAAGGAGACAGTACAACCATCGGTACAGTTGCAATTTTAGGAAATACATATAATTGGTCCCCATCGGTTGGCCTAAACTCTTCTATCATTGCTCAACCTATAGCAAGCCCTTCTTCCACTACGGATTATATTGTAACGGTAACAAATGGAAGTTGCTCAAATACTGATTCAGTAAGAGTAATGGTACATCCTTTGCCCTTAGCAAATGCAGGGCCAAACCAATATATTTGCGATGGAGGAAGTGTACAATTAGGAGGTGCGGCTATTGCAGGAGATGCTTATATATGGGCTCCGACTACTGCTCTAAACTCAAGCACCATTTCGAATCCAAAGGCAAATCCGGACATAACAACCCTTTATACACTCATAGAAACAGACACATCTGCAGGTTGTTCTGCATCAAGTCAAGTGTTGGTAACAGTTGAGCCAAACCAATTTTACGATGGCTTTTCACCTAACGGAGATGGCATAAATGACTTCTGGGATATCCCCATGCTGAATTGTTATCCTACTAATACAGTTACTATCATAAACCGTTGGGGTAGCGAAGTTTGGAATGGAGAAAATTATGATAATACCTCCGTAAAATGGACAGGAGAGAATATGAATGGAGAAAATCTTCCTGACGGCACCTATTATTATATCATCAAATATAACAATACAGAAAAGCGCGGATGGGTATTTATCAAACGATAACTGTAACCAAGGAACTATTTAATACTTCTAAAAAACAAACATTATGAAAAACAAGATAATAACAACACTAAGCGCAATGATGCTCACCATTGGAGCATTCGCTCAGCAAGAAGCTACTTTCTCACAATACTTTTTCAACCCCATGTATATAAATCCGGCTTATGCCGGCAGCCGTGGGATATTCTCAGGCACTATGGTTTATCGCGCACAATGGGTAGGCATGAGCGGTTCCCCGGTCAGCCAATCATTAGGCATGAGTAGCATGATACCTGGCAGCAATATTGGGCTTGGCCTAGAGTTTTCCAATGACGAAGCAGGGCCTTTGAGAAATACGGATGTATCAGCCATATTCTCTTATCACCTTAAATTGGGAGAAAAAACCAAACTGGCCTTCGGTATAGAAGGCTGCATGGATAATTTAGACGTTCAGTTTAATGATATAACTGTTCAGAACCCCGAAGATCCTTCATTTATGAACAATAATGCCTCTGCATGGGTTCCAGACTTTAATGCAGGATTGTACTTATATAGAGACCAATTTTTCGCAGGTGTATCCGTAAAAAATCTTTTACAACCCAATTTAGGAATGCAATATGACAATGGCAACGGTAGTGCTGATTTATACAGGGAATATTACTTTACAACAGGGTTTGTTACAAGACTTAGTGATAATATAGGATTGAGGCCTTCTATATTGCTAAATTATGTTCAGGCCGCCCCAGCACTCTTAGATTTAGATGCTTCTCTGATATTTAATGACAGGTTTTATATAGGTGCAGGTTTCAGAATAGATGATAGAATAGGTATAACTGGTACAGATAATGCACTTATATTAAGTATAGAATACGACGTGGCTAATCGCATACGTTTTGGCTATTCTTATGATTTTTACCTAAGCCAGAATGGAAACTACACGAATGGAACTCACGAAATAATGCTTGGATGGGATTTAAACTCGACCAAAACAAGAATGTCAAGTCCTCAATATTTTTAATTTTAAAAAACACAAACTATGAAAAAGATACTTATACTAGCGATTGCATGCTTTTTAGCAACATTCGCATCAGCACAAACTGAAAGAGCCGATACCCTTTTTGCAAAATGGGAATATTTTAAAGCTGCCGAATCTTATTCAAAGGACGCGGCAAAGAATCCAACACAGGATGTATATTACAAACTAGGACAATGTTATCAAAAAATAGACAGATTTAAAGAAGCCCTGACAGCTTATGATAAAGTTAATGCATTTGGGCATTATTCAAATGCTTCATTCTATCTGAATTACGGATTAATTTTAAAAACTGGTGAAAGATATGCCGATGCAAAAGTTGCTTTTGAAATGTATAGCAATATGATGCCATCAGACCCAAGGGGTAAATTTTACGCCAGTTCATGCGATACTATCGTTGCAGATCATACGTCTGACCTGGCTATAAAAATAACGGCGGTATCATCGCTTAATTCTAATGCATCTGATTTCTGTCCGATTATTTACAAGGATGGGGTTGTGTTTGTTTCATCGCGTAAAATAAGTGGTCATGATTCACGAACCTATGCATGGAATGGAGAAGATTATCTGGATGTTTTTTATGCAAAAAAAGGAACAAACGATACTGGCTTTTCAAAACCGGCACCCATAGAAAGCAACCTGGTAAATAGTAAATACCACAATGGACCTGTTTGTTTTTCAAAAAATTATGACACCATTTATTTTGACAGAGTAAGCAAAGAATTAAGAGGTAAAGAAAAAAAGACATTGAATATTGAAACAATTAAAATCTATTATGCGGTAAACAAAAACGGACAATGGGTTGACATGAAACCTTTTCAATACAATAACGATACATTTTCTGTAGCCACACCTTATTTAAGC
>JABDHI010000111.1 GCA_013285655.1 Bacteroidota bacterium | reverse complement strand
ACGCAAGGTATTACTTCATATAGGTTTTCATTTACCAGTAGAAATATTCTCTAACTTAGAATAAAGGGAAAAATTTAACTTACTTTTTTTATGTGGCTTTCCACTCTACTCAAACTTAATCTAAATCGTTTTTAACTGAGAACCTGATAAAATAAATATTCTTTTTCATTGCATTTGAATAAACAGTTGCATAGATTCGTTTTTAAATATTCATAAACTTATAAAAATGGAAAAGAAATTACTTCTAAAATTCTCACTGAGTTTGTTTGCAGTAATGGCTTCTCTAACTGTAAATGCTCAAATAAATAGTTATGATACTATTATAAGCGGCGGAGTAAAGCGCACTTATATTTTATATGTACCTGCTATTTATAATGCCTCCAAGCCCACCCCTTTAATTTTTAATTTTCATGGTTTGGGATCAAGCGATGCACAACAAGAAGTATATGCCGATTTCAGGCCTATAGCCGATACAGCTGATTTTATAGAAGTGCTGCCACAGGGTCTTACTAATAACGGTACAGGAGAAACCGGTTGGAATAATTTCGGCACGGTTGCTTCGGCAAATGCAGATATAGAGTTCGTTTCGAATCTAATAGATTCACTTAAATCCAAATACAATATTAATACTAATAGAATTTATTCAACAGGGTATAGTAACGGAGGTTTTATGAGTTATGATCTGGCTTGCTTTCTGACTAACAGATTTACTGCCATAGCGTCGGTTTGTGGTAGCATGATATCATCGCATGTAAGTGCTTGTAAACCATCTCGCCAAATCCCAATTATGGAAATACATGGAACAAAGGATCCCGTTGTTTCCTATTCCGGCACCAGCGGAATACTTACATCTACAGATATTGATACTTTAGTAAAGTTCTGGGTCAATATAAATAAATGTACTGCTACTCCTGTTGTTATAGCATTGCCCAATACCAACAAATCTGATAGTTGTACGGCTACACAGTATGATTATAACGGAAGTAATTGCAATACCGTTGAATTATATAAAGTAATAAATGGAGGTCATTCTTGGCCGGGTAGCAGCACTGTTTTGCCGGCAGCTAACTACGGATATACCAATGAAGATTTTAACGCATCGGTAGCAATCTGGAAGTTTTTCTCCCTTTGCAAATCAATATCTACAGGAGTGAATGAAATTGAAAATAATGAGAGCGATATAATTATATATCCTAACCCGGCTAGCGATTATATAAAAATCCAGTCATCGATAGAATTAGGAACTATAACTGTGACTGATATGGTAGGTAAGATTATTTTGCAAACAAAAAGCAGAGCAGAACAGGAGCAGATAAACATAAAGACTTTACCTGATGGTGTATATTTTGTAACGTTTTTAAACAACGGAATACAGAATACAAAGAAATTTATTGTTATTAGAAAATGATAATTATTAATGGATATTGGAACTCATTTGTTAAAATCAAAATTAGATTCCATAATTTGATGGATGTTGCAGTAGTAAGCCATCTCCACTACAATTAGCGGAGAAGCTGTAAGTAGCCGTTCAAGTCGTACGACTTGTTATCATAATCAATGGCTTTGATTATGTAATAATAAACCCCATCTGATTCCTGAACACCTGCAATGCTTCTGCCATCCCAATCAATGTTAGGGTCGGCTGCGTTAAATACTTTTTGTCCCCAACGGTTAAATATTTCAATGCTATACTCTTTTACGTTATAGACGGTAACGTGAAACACATCGTTTTGTCCATCGCCATTTGGTGTAAATGCATTAGGCACATAAATTGTTCCAATAACGTGAATGGTGTCACTTATGGAGTTAGTGCAGCCGCTGCTATTTGTTACCAGTAGCGTAGCTATGTATGTTCCTGCAGCCATATATTGGTTGTAAGGGAAAAAGGAAGTAGAAGTATTACCATCACCAAATGTCCAGTACCATGCGGTTGCATTAAAACTACTATCAATAAATGCTACAAATTCTCCGGCCCCAACCGGATTGGGTGTCGCTGTAAACCTGGCTATTGGAGAAGGCTTGATACCTATACTTATAATAGTTGAGGCACTATCGTTACAGCCATCTGTTACGGTGCACGAATATGTTGTTGGGCTTGTAGGGTTAACTACATACGGTCCGGCCGCAGTTCCTATTGATGGATTCCATTTGTATATATAGCCTGGCAATGGGTTTCCGCCGATTGCAGTAGCCAGTAAGGTATCATAATGTCCGCTGCATATTGAGTCAAGGCCTGTAATGTTTAGCGAAAGCGTAGGGTATATATAAACAGGTATTGAGGCAATATCCTTACAGGCACCATTGGCACTTATTGCAGTAACAGTATAAGTAGTGGGATTTGTAATAGGTGTTACGGATACAACAGATCCGGTTGTAGGAATAGTACCACCAGACCAAACATAGCTAGCTCCACCACTTGCGGTAAGAGTAACTGGTTTACCCTGGCATACCGTATCGTTACCTCCTGTTATTTTAATAGAAGCAGTGGGGGTTGCAGTAACACTTATACTAATCGTAGCAGTATCAATACATCCGGCGGCGCTCTTGCCAATAACGCTGTAGGTAGTGTTTGATGATGGGCTCGCGGTAACTGGCGTACCGGTAGATGGTACAGTTAACGGCAACCAACTATAGCTACTTGCACCGCTGGCACTCAGCACGGTGCTTTGTCCGCTGCATAAATTACTGTCAGAGGCGGTTACAGTTAATGTAGGTAATGAATTAACTTTTACGGTAACTGAGTCACTGTCCTTACAGGTTCCTGTTGTTGTTCCAATAACTTTAAACGTAGAATCAATACCCGGTTTAACGATAATTGTTGATGTTGTTGCTCCTGTGCTCCATATATAATTGGTGGCACCGGTTGCTGTTAATGTAGTAGAACTACCTGCACAAATGGTTGACGAAGGAGCAGCGGAAGCTGTAACTGAAATATTTTTAGTTGTGATAGTTACTTTAGCCGTATCAGATGTGCAATGGTTTGCATCGGTAACCGAAACAGTGTAAGTGCCTGCGCCTAAGCCACGTGCAGTATCGTTAGTTTGCATTGGTGTTGTGCTCCAATTGAACGTATATGGCGGAGTGCCGGCACTTCCAATAATTACATAGGCTTGTGTAGTATCTCTGGGACAAACTGTGCCTGGCGATGGTGTTGCTGCTGTAATATTCGCAACTGAATTGACTTTTATTGAA
>JABDHI010000110.1 GCA_013285655.1 Bacteroidota bacterium | reverse complement strand
TAACATTAAGTATACCTACTACTCCCGCATCTTCCAGGTAGGACTTATTCTTTCTGTGCCCTTGCTTTTATTTACGATGTTAAAAGGAGTAAATGAAGGAAGCGCTGCACGCTGGTTGCAAATACCGGGCTTAGGGCTTACCTTCCAAACTTCTGATTTTGCAAAACTTGCACTCATCGTATATGTAGCCCGTACACTGACTTTGATGCAGGATGAAATGCAGGATCTAAAGAAGGGTCTTATTCATATAACGATGCCTATACTTCTTATTTGCGGGCTTATCTTTCCATCCAATATTTCAACGGCGGGACTTTTATTCATCAACTGCATGTTCATTCTTTTTATTGGAAGAGCGAGCGCAAAACTGATATTCTCCACATTAGGCATAGCTTTCGCAGGGGCCGGATTATTTATTCTGATCGTATTCGCTTTTCCTCATATCAACAACCGTATTGCCACTGCAAAATCACGTATTGAAGGCTTTATGAAAGGTGATAAGAGCAGTAACTACCAGTCTGACCAGGCCATGATTGCTGTTGCAACAGGCGGCACATTCGGAAAAGGACCGGGAAACAGTATCCAAAAAAATATTCTGCCCCAGGCTTCTTCCGATTTTATATTCGCCATACTGGTAGAAGAATATGGTTTTGCTATGGCTATCGCTATGGTATTCTTTTATCTTGCCTTATTATTCCGTGGAGTACGCATTGCAACACGAAACCCAAAAACTTTTGGAAGTCTTTTAGCCATCGGGCTTACACTAAGCCTTGTTATGCAAGCCATGGTGAATATGTGTGTAGCCACCCACCTGCTGCCGGTAACAGGGCAACCCTTGCCATTGGTCAGTATGGGTGGAACATCAATATGGTTCTCCAGTATTGCTATAGGCGTGATCTTGAGTGTGAGTAAAGAAATAGAAACAGAATCTAAAACAGAACCCCAAACAGGAACTATTGTCGCAACAACTTAAAATAATAATAAGCGGAGGAGGTACGGGAGGACATATTTTTCCTGCCATTGCCATAGCCCGCGCAGCAGAAGAAATGAGACCGGGAACTGAAATATTATTTGTAGGAGCTATCGGAAGGATGGAGATGGAAAAAGTGCCTGCTGCCGGATATAAGATCGAAGGGCTGGAGATACAGGGCTTCTCACGTTCCAACATGATGAAGAATATTTTCCTTCCACTCAAAATTTTGAAAAGTATAAGCAGGGCCAAAGAAATAATTTCAGGATTTAATCCCGATGCTATTGTGGGTGTAGGCGGCTATGCAAGTGGCCCTACGCTTTGGGCAGGAATCAGGAAACATATACCCACACTTATACAGGAACAAAACTCCTATCCCGGCATTACCAATAAGATATTGGGAAAGAGGGTGAATAAAATTTGTGTAGCTTATTCGGGCATGGAAAAATATTTTCCCTGCGGCAAAATAATTATGACGGGTAATCCCGTGAGGCAGGATATAACAGGCTTGGAGGCCAAACGCAACGAAGCATTGGAATATTTCAAACTAAAGAGTGACTCACAAGTCTTGCTGGTTATTGGAGGAAGCCTCGGAGCAAGAACTATCAACCATAGTATAAAAAATGCACTCCCGCTTTTTGCAGAGAAAAATATCCAGGTCATATGGCAAACAGGGAAATCATTTTATGGTGAAGCAACTGAACTGGCTAAAAATCATCCGAATGTTAGGGCTTATGATTTCATCTCTAAAATGGATTATGCATACGCTGCAAGCAATATGGTTGTATCGAGGGCGGGCGCTATCTCATTGGCAGAGCTTTGCATAGCCGGTAAACCCTGCATATTGGTTCCTTCGCCCAATGTAGCAGAAGACCATCAAACCAAAAATGCTGTGAGTCTTGCAGAAAAGAATGCAGCCATTGTTATTAAAGATGATTTAGCTGTTCAGCAGTTAGGCGAGGAAGTAATAAAACTTACGTCTGATAAAGATTTACAAGCATCATTACGAAAAAATATCAAGGCCATTGCTATTACAGATTCAGCTCAACGGATTGCAAAAGAAATAATTGAACTATCGGGAAAATGAGATTTGATTCATTAAAATATGTGTACTTAATTGGCATTGGAGGCATTGGCATGAGCGGCCTTGCGCGTTATTTCAAATCTCTTGGAAAATCGGTGGGCGGGTATGACAAGACCCCCTCTACCTTAACGCATGAGATGGAAAACGAAGGCATAGAAATACATTACGAAGACAATATTTCATTGATCAATCCGGATGTTATAAAAACAATTTCCGCAATTGATACATTGATAATTTATACTCCTGCTATTCCTTTTGACCACAGCGAATTAAAATATTTTCTGGATAAAAAATACAGCCTTCATAAAAGAGCAGAAGTGCTTGGCTGGATAACAGAAGGACATTATACCGTTGCAGTTGCCGGGACACATGGGAAGACTACCACATCTACTTTGGTAACACATATTTTGCGCTCTTCCGGTAATAATTGCATGGCATTCCTGGGCGGAGTTTCAAAAAATTACCACACCAATATTTTGCTTGGTAACCCGGGAAATGAAAACAAAGTAATGGTGGTGGAAGCAGATGAATACGATCGGTCTTTCCTCACATTAAATCCGGATGTTTCTGTCATCACCTCTATCGACCCTGACCATCTAGACATATACAACAATAAGGCAATGATGGAGGAATCCTACTCCTTGTTTGCTAACCGCACACATGCTGATGGATGCCTCATTACAAAAGAAAAAGTGCAATCGACTATTACGCATAAAGGAAAAAACATTCATCTATTCGCTCGATCAAAAGGCAGATTATTTTGCAAAGAACATAAACACACACGAAGGACATTATGTATATGATGTTGTAACTCCTTTTGGAGAAATAAAATCTGTTAAGCTTGGGATTA
Organism: Bacteroidota bacterium; assembly: GCA_013285655.1. Lineage (GTDB taxonomy): Bacteria > Bacteroidota > Bacteroidia > JABEUT01 > JABEUT01 > JABEUT01. The sequence goes on along the minus strand of JABDHI010000110.1, from coordinate 376 downwards.
CGGGCTTACATAATATTGAGAATTCCATTGCAGCTACTGCAGTCGCCAAGGTAATGAATGTTGATGATGATAACATCCGCAAGGCACTTGGAACATTTGAAGGAGTGGAACGCCGTTTTGATTACCAGATACTGACTCCAAATTTTGTTTTCATTGATGACTATGCACATCATCCGGAAGAAATAAAAGCTTGCCTGAATTCAGTAAGAGCTATGTATCCCGGTAAAAAAATCACCGCCATATTCCAACCGCATCTTTACTCCCGCACCCGGGATTTTGCAGATGGTTTTGCAGCAAGTTTGGCACTGGCCGACAACCTTATACTGCTTGATATTTATCCCGCCCGTGAACTGCCAATAGAAGGAATCACATCCTC
>JABDHI010000109.1 GCA_013285655.1 Bacteroidota bacterium | reverse complement strand
TATTAAAAAGAAGTTTAGAAGCCTAACTCCTTTGTGGTTTATTATTATTGGTGGTTATTTCTTGGCAAGGCATCAAGGGTGGATAACATTTTCTATTGGACAGTATTTCTGGCCCTTGTTGATCATTAGCATTGGCCTTTCTTTGGTAATGCGCCCACGTAATGCCTCATGGTCTTTTAGAACCAATATTGGCGGAGGTGATAATATTGATAGCAATAGCTTTTTTGATTCGGTGGCAATTTTCTGGGGTGTGCGGAAAACCATATTGTCAAAGAATTTTGCCAAGGGTGATATTGTGAATGTTTTTGGAGGAACTGAAATTAACTTTATGCAGGCCGATATAACTAACGCAGCCGTTATTGATCTTGTCGTAATATTTGGCGGTGTTAAGCTGATTGTTCCGGCAGATTGGGACGTACGTGTTAATGTGGTGCACGTTTTTGCAGGAACAGATGATAAGCGGCAGTTTCACAGTATTCCTACTTCTAAAAAAGTGCTATTGGTAAATGGCACTGCTATTTTTGGTGGCATTGATATAACCAGTTACTGAGAGCAGGTCAGATATATAAATAAAAAAGCCCCACTGATAGCGGGGCTTTTTTTATAATAGCTAGCTTGTTATTTCTTAATTTCTTTTTTTACTATAACAGTGTCTTTCTCCTCACAATGCTTGCCATCCTTCATCATAGGGCAGCTGCCGCCATCACCCATCTCACAGTTCGATTCCATCTTTTCCTTACAATCACCATTCATGTGGGTGCAATTACCGTCACCCCTAGTACAACCACTTTCCATCATGTCGTTACATCCATCACCATGCATCATACAACCGCTCATCATTCCGTGGTTGCAATGCATCATTTCATTGCATCCGTTATGTGTACTCATTTCGCATCTCATTTCCATTCTTTCGCAATGGTTCCTGTGGCAACGTATTATGCCATGCAGTCCTGCCCCGAAAAGGCATAAAAACCCCATTACAACTATAAACCACGATACGTATTTATACAGATTACCTAGGCTTTCCCTTTGGGCCTGAGCCAGAAGTTTCATACCGGCGACAATAACAAATAAGGCTAAGATAAAAGCAATTAAAAGCATAGTAATTTTTTTTGATTATGAAGTAAATATACATATAATATGGGGCGTATAGCAAATTTTACAATGCCTTTATGGATATTACACCAAAATTTCCTATCCTTGTAGTAACAGTAACGATTTAGGAATTAAACTAACCCTGAAATATGATTGCGACAGAGAATATTACAATAAACAAGATAAAGAACAGCCGCCTTCCGAAAGTTGATTTAAACAATGTGCCATTTGGTAGCGTGTTATCAGATCATATGCTGGTATCTAACTATATAAATGGCGAATGGCAGCCATCTGTAATAGAACCGTTCGGAGACATTACCATTTCTCCTGCTATGTTGGCTCTTCATTACGGCCAAATAGTATTTGAAGGTATGAAAGCGTTTAAGATGAAGGACGGAAGCGTATCTATATTCAGGATGGAAAAGCACTATGATAGGTTCTGTAAATCTATGGAACGCATGTGTATTCCGCCAATGTCATATGAGCATTTTAACGAAGCTATGAAAGCATTAGTGAAAGTTGATGCCGCATGGGTACCTGGTTCTGAAGGATCATCGCTATATATACGTCCATTTGTATTTGCATCTGAAGAACGTTTTGGTGTTAAGGTAGCTGAAGAGTATAAGTTTATCATTTTCAGCGGCCCGGTTGGCCCATATTATTCAAATCCGTTAAAGGTTAAGGTTGAAGATAAATACAGACGTGCAGCATCAGGTGGAACCGGTTCGGCAAAATGTGCGGGTAACTATGGCGGCGCTTTCTATCCTTCTAGCCTTGCCCGTAAACAGGGGTTCGATCAGGTGCTATGGACAGATGGTTCTTCTGAATTGAATATTGAGGAGTCCGGTACCATGAATGTGCTGTTTATGATCAACAATGTACTGGTTACTCCTTCACTTTCCGATTCTATACTTGATGGTATTACCCGCGATTCGTTTATTACCATTGCGAAGGATATGGGTATTAAAGTGGAAGAAAGAAAGATTGGAGCTGATGAATTGATAAGTGCACATGGCAAAGGTATTTTGCAGGAAGCATTTGGTACGGGTACTGCGGCTGTCGTTGCTCCTATACAATTGATCAGTATTAAAGGTAAAGACTACACACTTCCTGCAATTAAGGATGATAACGTTGCTTTGAAGATCAAACAACGCTTACTTGATATTCGTGTTGGGGCTGCGCCTGATAAAAATAACTGGAACACAATAGTTAAGCAGTAGTATAAGGCCATTATCTTCTAGCTACCGGCTTAAGCTCAAATATGAAGTCAATTACAAGAACGATATTAATATTATCGCTTGTTAGTCTGGTAAATGATATTGCCAGCGAAATGTTATTGCCTATTCTACCTATTTATCTAAAGTCAGTTGGTTTTACTGTTTTATACATTGGTATTATGGAGGGTTTGGCAGAAGCAACATCCAGCTTAAGTAAAGGGTATTTTGGCAAAATATCTGATCAAAGCGGAAAGCGAGCATCCTTTGTTAAGTGGGGCTACGGGCTTAGTGCTATATCAAAACCCATGCTGGTTTTGTTTATTAACCCGGTTTGGGTTTTATTCTCAAGAACATTAGAGCGGTTAGGTAAGGGTATTCGCACTGCCCCACGCGATGCTATACTGGCAGATGAGTCAGCTCAGGGTGATAGGGGTAAGGTGTTTGGGTTCCACCGCGCTATGGATACGGTTGGCGCTGCTATTGGGCCAGCCATTGCATTGGTATATCTTTACTTTCATAAAGGGCAATATACATCACTATTTTATATCTCCTTCTTTCCGGGCATACTTGTTGTTCTGTTAACGCTTCGTTTAAAGGATAAGCCTAAAGAGCAAATTCACACAGAAGAGGCTAAAGCCAGAGTCGGGTTTTTTTCGCAATTTAAATACTGGAACCTGAGTAGTTCTTCATATCGTGCCCTTGTATCCGGCTTATTGTTCTTTGCTATCTTCAATAGTGCCGATGCTTTCCTGATACTTAAAATGAAAGAAGCAGGAATAGGGGACAGCATGGTTATTGTAATATACATATTCTATAATCTTGTCTTTGCTCTAACTGCATTCCCCATTGGTATATTGGGCGATAAGTTAGGCTTAAAGCCCATGTTCATAATCGGCCTGGTAATATTTGCCGCTGTGTATTTTGGTATGGCATACTCTACTACTAAGGTTGCTTTTCTGGTATTGTTTTTCCTCTATGGGCTCTACTATGCTTTTACCGATGGCATTTCAAAAGCATGGATCAGTCAGCTTTGCGACAAAAAGGACGTTGGTACTGCCTTAGGTGTATTTTCTGGGTTACAAAGTATTTGCGCATTGTTAGCAAGTAGTAT
>JABDHI010000108.1 GCA_013285655.1 Bacteroidota bacterium | reverse complement strand
CCAGTTTTTATATTACAGGCAAAACGACATTAAGAAGCTTGCGAATTCGTTAAAGACAATAAACTTAAATAGCAAGAAAGTAAAAGCTGATGATGTAAAGCACTTGCAAATTATTATAGACGCTACCTGCAAAGCCCGCGATTTGGTTAACCAACCTGTTAACCACCTTAACGCTGAGCAATTAGCTAAGGAGTTTGAAAAAATGGGTAAAGAAGCAGGTTTTAAAGTTGAGGTGTTTAACAAAGCAAAAATCACTTCGCTCAAAATGGGTGGCCTATTAGCGGTAAATAGAGGTAGTATTGACCCACCTACGTTTACCGTTATGGAATGGAAGCCAAAAAATGCAAAGAACAAAAAGCCTTATGTATTGGTTGGTAAAGGTGTAGTATATGATACCGGAGGGTTGAGTTTAAAACCAACCGCCAATTCAATGGACGAAATGAAATGCGATATGGCTGGTGGCGCAGTAGTAGGTTGTACCATCTATGCTATTGCTAAAGCAAACCTGCCTGTGCATGTAATAGGACTTGTACCGGCTACCGATAACCGCCCTGGTATGAATGCCTATGTACCGGGAGATATTATTACTATGTATAATGGTATGACCGTAGAAATGCTAAATGCTGATGCCGAAGGCCGTATGATATTGGCTGATGCACTTAGCTATGCGAAGAAATATGAGCCTGCTCTTGCAATTGACCTTGCAACATTAACCGGCGCAGCAGCTGCAGCTATTGGCAAATATGGTATAGTAACAATGGGTACTGCAGATAAAAGAATGCACGATGCATTGAAAAAGAGTGGCGAACATGTATTTGAACGATTGGTGGAATTTCCTTTTTGGGATGAATATGCTGACTTGCTAAAGACAGACATTGCTGATATGAAGAATATTGGCGGTCCGGTTGCAGGAGCTATTACAGCGGGTAAGTTTTTAGAAAAATATACTTCATACCCTTGGTTGCACTTCGATATCGCTGGCCCTGCCTTTATAAATGCCCCGTATGATTACAAACCAAAAGGCGGTACAGGCGTAGGTGTAAGGTTATTAGTTGATTTTTTGAGCAATATTAAGGGCTGATAACGTGATAATTAGATGGAGATTAGAATTCCTTCATCTTATCTTCATTTTACAGAAATACCTTTGTTCTATAAAACAACAATAAATATCCAAAACGTCATGAAAAAATTAAGTTTGATCCTTGCAGCTATGGTTCTTTTTGCTGGTGTTTCTTTTGCACAAGACACTAAGACCACAAAGACCGAAACCAAGACCGAAAAGAAAACTACCACCAAGACCGAAAAGAAAGGTGGCAAGAAAGAAAAGAAAGCTGATAAAGCAGCTAAGTAATTTTTCGGAAACGAAAATAAAAGGGCTCTGCAGAAATGCAGGGCTTTTTTTATTTATGAAAACCTCCTTTAGGGCATGGGGTAGTCCTATTTCTCTTCTTTAAACCAACCGGAATACATTAAATAGTTGTTCGCTATTCTATGTACCTCGCCCTCAAGCAGTTTTGGGTCTATGTTTTTTACCTTTTTTGCAGGTACTCCGGCATACACGCTACCTTCTTCTACTATAGTTCCTTCTAAAACAACCGATCCGGCAGCTATAATGGTGTTACTATTAATAATAGCATTATCCATTACTATGGCGCCCATACCTATAAGTACATTATCATGCACATCGCAGCCATGTACTATAGCATTATGGCCAATTGACACATTATTGCCTATGGTAGTGCCGGTTTTTTGATAGGTACAGTGAATTATCGCCCCATCTTGAATATTTACTTTATTGCCAATTTTTATAAAATTAACGTCTCCTCTTACAACGGCGTTAAACCACACGCTGCAATCGTCGCCCATAACTACTTCGCCCACTACGGTTGCGTTTTCGGCCAGGTAACAGTTATTGCCAAATACCGGTTTTTTGCCTCTTACAGGCTTAACTAGTGCCATAATTGTTTATTTTTAACAAAAATACGGTATAAAGCCATTCATATATCAAAAAAATATTACCTTTGCAGCCCTAAAAAGAAAAACCTTAATACAATAAAACGAAGCCCATGTACGCAATTGTTGAAATAGGAGGACTACAGCACAAAGTGAAACAAGCTCAAAAGCTGTATGTTAACCGCCTCGAATCAGAAGAAGGTACCAACCTCGAATTTGAAAAAGTAATGTTAGTTGATAATGGTACTGACGTAGTTGTTGGTCTTCCATTTGTTGACGGCACACGCGTTATTGCAAAAGTAATGGGCCACGTTAAGGACGATAAGGTTCATATTTTTAAACACAAAAGAAGGAAAGGCTATCGCCGTTTCAATGGTCACAGGCAATCTCTTACCGAGTTGTTTATCCACGGTATCTTTGGCAAAGGTGAATCTTTGAAAGAAGATTTAGCTCCAAAGAAGAGAGAACCAAAGGCTAAGGTTTCTGAAACTTCAGAGGCAGCTCCTAAGAAGAAGGCAGCAGCTCCTAAAAAGAAAGCAGCAGCTCCTAAAAAAGCTGAAGGCGAAGCAAAGGCTAAGAAGCCAGCAGCTAAAAAGGCAGCACCTAAGAAAAAGTCAAAAGAGTAATACAGAAAATTATAAAAATTAAACGTCATGGCACACAAGAAAGGAGTCGGTAGTTCCAAAAACGGTAGAGAGTCACACGGTCAGCGTCTTGGTATCAAAATATTTGGTGGCCAGGAAGCTAAAGCCGGTAATGTAATTCTTCGTCAAAGAGGTACTGCGTACCACCCGGGTAAAGGTGTAGGTATTGGAAAAGACCATACAATTTTTGCATTGGTTGATGGCACCGTTGTATTTACTGTTAAGAGAGAAGACAGAAGATACGTTGCTGTAGAACCTATTTCCGCTTAAGTAATAGCAGGAAAACTTATATTATCCTGCCTGTGGCGTTTGCTCATAGGCAGGATTTTTTATTTTTAGTTAACACCAACATTTTATATTTGTTAAAATTTTAATATCATGCTCGAAATAACCTACATACGACAAAACCCATTGCGTAAGCGTTTACTGAAAAGGAAACTCACCGACCTTACTAAAGGGTTTGTTGATGTTACTTACCGAATGAAATTTCCACTAAAAAAATAAATTATGAAGAAGCTTCTATTACTTGCAGGCACTTACTGCGCAGTTATGTCAATGATAAGCTGTGGCAATAAACAGCAAAGTCAGGCTGCAAGCACTACACAAGCGCCAGCTAAAGATACCAGCAAGCCGGCTCTACTGCAAGCGGTAAGAGCAGTTGAAGGCAAATTAAAAACTTCTCCTACTCTTGATGCATATACTGCTAACCTTGCAATTAGTGCTTATTTAGATTACGCAAAGCATTTTCCGGATGATACATTGTCAGCTGCTTTTTTATTCAACGCAGGTGGTTTAGCATCTAGCACATCACAATATCCCAGGGCTGTAACCTTATATCAAAATGTAACCAACAAATTCCCGCAAAGCAGGTTAGTACCGGAATGTCTTTTAGTTGAAGGTTTTATTTTTGATAATGACATGCATGATACTGCCAATGCACGTAAAAAATACAATGAGCTTATTCAGAAATTCCCTAACGATAGTCTTTCTATTCAGGCAAGGCAAGCCATGAAATTCCTGGGCAAAA
>JABDHI010000107.1 GCA_013285655.1 Bacteroidota bacterium | reverse complement strand
CCGGTATTCTTCTTTAATTAATTCTTCTCCGCTTAATTTTTCATCGGGAGCATAGGCCCATATTTCTTTACGTACTTTTTCGTGCATCAATTCAGCAAATGCTTCAGCAAGTCTATCAGCAAGGGCTTTGATCATTATACTGCTATAATCATCATGGTCCTTTTCAAACTTCTCTATCCACTTCTCAATGCCTATACCTGCTGTAACTGCAAAACCACCTATATAATCTTTCTTACCACTTTCTTTAGGAGCAATAAAGTCAGCTAATGCCAAATTGTTCTGCCCTTCTGCCTTCTTGGTTTGCTGGCGCAATGAATGAAATACAGTCTTTACCTGTTTACGTGTATCATCTGTATATACTTCAATATCGTCATCGCCAATTGTATTAGCCGGATAGAAACCAATAACCGCATTTGCCGAAAGCCATTTGCCATCTATTATCTTCTCCAACATCTTTTGTGCATCATCAAACAACTTCTTAGCCTCTTGTCCGCGCTCAGGGTCGCTGAATATTTTTGGATAACTACCTTTCATTTCCCATGCATGGAAGAAAGGAGTCCAGTCGATGTACTTTGCAATTTCGGCTAATGGATAATTCTTGTATGCCTTATTACCGATAACAGAAGGCTTATTGATCTCAATATTCCAATCTGCTTTGTATTTGTTAGCACGTGCTTCAGCAAGGCTTATGTACTTATCCTGGGCAGTTTTACTTAAATGTTGTTTACGCAAGCCTTCATACTCTTGGCTCACCTTTTTTACATAAGCTGGTTTAGCTTCTGATAACAAACTGCTTGCCACATTCACGCAACGTGATGCGTCATTAACATATATAACAGGGAAATCGTACTCAGGTGCTATTCTAACAGCCGTATGGATCTTTGAAGTCGTAGCGCCTCCAATGAGCAAAGGGATATTCAATTTCAAGCGTTTCATTTCTTTAGCAACATGCACCATTTCATCCAGTGAAGGAGTAATAAGGCCGCTTAGGCCAATCATGTCCACTTTTTCCGTTATCGCAGCTTCCAATATTTTTTCACACGGCACCATAACGCCCATATCAATTACCCTATAATTGTTACAGCCCAATACTACGCCAACAATATTCTTACCAATATCATGCACATCGCCTTTAACAGTGGCCATTAATATTTTACCCACTGCGGCAGCTCCTTCTGATTTCTCAGCTTCCATGAAGGGAGTCAAGTACGCAACGGCCTTTTTCATAACACGGGCGCTCTTTACCACCTGTGGTAAAAACATTTTACCCGAACCAAACAGGTCGCCAACAATGCTCATGCCGTCCATCAACGGGCCTTCAATAACTTCTAATGAACGCGGGTACAATTTGCGACACTCTTCGGTATCAACATCAATATAATCGGTAATACCTTTTACTAAGGCATGCGCCAAACGTTCTTTAACAGGCAACTTCCTCCACTCCTCATCTTTCTTTACTTCTTTGCCAGCCGACTTTACTGTCTCTGCATAATTCAAAAGTTTTTCAGTTGCATCTTCCTTACGGTTGAGTAATACGTCTTCTACCAATACCAACAAGTCCTTAGGTATCTCATCATATATCTGCAACATACCTGGGTTAACAATACCCATATCCATACCTGCCTTTATTGCATGGTACAGAAAAGCTGAATGTATTGCTTCGCGCACGGTATCGTTACCACGGAAAGAGAAAGACACATTACTAACACCTCCACTTACTTTAGCGTAAGGCAAGTTTTCTTTTATCCATTTGGTAGCACCAAAAAAATCAAGGGCATTTAGTTTGTGCTCATCCATACCGGTAGCAACCGGAAATATGTTCGGATCGAAAATAATATCCTGTGGAGGGAAGCCAACTTCCTTTGTCAGAATATCGTAGGCGCGTTTACAAATTTCTTTTCTACGCTCCAATGTATCAGCCTGACCTTTCTCATCAAAAGCCATTACAACAGTTGCAGCACCATATTTTTTTACTTTACGAGCTTGCTCCTTAAATTTCTCCTCGCCTTCTTTTAAACTTATCGAATTGACAATACCCTTCCCTTGCAAGCATTTTAATCCTGCTTCAATTACTTCCCATTTCGATGAATCGACCATAATTGGAAGCCGTGCGATATCTGGCTCAGCAGCAACAAGGTTCAAATATTTAACCATAGCAGCCTTTGAATCTATCATGGCCTCGTCCATATTTATATCAATCACCTGCGCTCCACCTTCAACCTGGTCACGGGCAATTGCAAGCGCTCCATCAAAATCTCCGGAGGTAATTAAACGAGAGAATTTTTTAGAGCCTGTAATATTGGTACGCTCACCGATATTCATAAAGTTACTTCCCGGGAAGAGTGTAACATCTTCCAATCCACTCAGGTGGAATAGCGTATCTCTTTCAGGTCTTTTACGCGGCGTAGCTTTTGATGCAGCATGTGCGATAGCCTTTATATGATCAGGAGTTGTACCACAACATCCACCTACTATATTGATGAACCCACTCTTTAAAAAGTCATCTACCAAAGTGCACATGGTTTCAGGGGTCTCATCGTACTCGCCAAACTGGTTAGGTAAGCCTGCATTTGGGTAAGCACTTACATAGTAGGGAGCCTTTTGTGACATCTCTTCCAGATAAGGCCTCATTTCTTTTGCACCTAATGCACAGTTCAAACCTATGCTCAACAAATTTTCATGACTAACAGAAGCAAGGAAAGCTCCTACCGTCTGTCCTGATAATGTTCTTCCACTGGCATCGGTAATAGTTACCGAAACCATTATAGGTAATCGCTTACCGGTATTTTCGAAATAGGTCTCAATTGCAAATAATGCAGCTTTTGCATTCAAACTGTCAAATATGGTTTCTACCAACAATACATCTACGCCGCCATCAACCAATCCTTTTATCTGTTCTGTATATGCATTCACCACATCATCAAAATACACAGCCCTGAAACCAGGATCGTTTACATCGGGCGATAATGAAGTAGTTCTATTTGTGGGACCAATAGCGCCGGCAACAAATTTTGCTTTCCCCGGATTTTTCTTCAAATACTGATCAACTGCTCTACGTGCAACCTTTGCCGACTCCAAATTTAGTTCATAGGTCAGCTCGCTCATATGATAATCCGCAAGCGACAATGGGTTTGCATTGAAGGTATTGGTTTCAATAATATCAGCACCTGCTTCTAAATAGGCAGTATGAATTTCCTCTATCATCGATGGCTTGGTGATAGAGAACAAGTCGTTGTTACCCTTTACTGAATATTTATAATCCTTGAAACGTTCTCCGCGATAATCTTCTTCAGTGGGTTTATACCGCTGAATCATGGTACCCATGGCACCATCTATGACAAGTATCCGTTTTTCTAATTCTTTCTCTATTGACATATTTATTCTTTATAGAATATCTATTACGATTTGTACCCTAATACTTTCCTTACTCTTTTCAATGTAGCCTGAGCAACTATGCGCGCTTTATCCTCACCTACTTTCAGTTGCTTATCCAGTTCATTTCTATCACTCATATAGTGATGATATAACTCTCTTTCCTTTTTGAATCTCTCTGTTATAAGAACATACAAAGCCTCTTTTGCAGTACCATAACCCATTCCACCCCGCAAATAGTTTTGACGCATTTCTTCAATTTGCTCTTTGGTTGCTAACAGGCTATATATCTTGAACACGTTGCAAG
>JABDHI010000106.1 GCA_013285655.1 Bacteroidota bacterium | reverse complement strand
ATTTATTGTTATGTTCCTAATCGTATCAGCGGGTTTTACTATTGTTAGTTGTAATAAACCATCTCAAAATCAGACTAGTAGGCAGTTTAATCCCTTTAATATTAATGATCCTTCAGGGTTAACAGTTGATAGAAATAGTAATGTCTACTTTGCAAACAATGAGTTTGATATTATTGAGTTAAACAACCAAGGTAAATTATCGGTACTGGTTGATACAGGCTGTTGGGCGGGCTGTGGTGGTGATGGGGGGCTTGCTATATCGGGATCAATAGTAACAGCCTTCGGTCTATGCTCGGATTCTTTAGGGAATATCTATTTTACTGATGTAAGCTGTAATAAAGTTCACAAGATAAACACAGCAGGATATATGTCATTACTCGCTGGAGATGGAAATGTAGGGTACGGTGGTGATGGTGCACAGGCAATTTATGCAACATTAAATGGACCTGAAGGCATAGCGGCTGATAAAGCGGGTAATATTTATATTGTAGATTATGGCAATAATAGAATAAGAAAGGTAAATTCAGCTACGGGAGTAATTACTACAGTAGCAGGTAATGGAACAAAGGGATATAGTGGAGATGGAGGCACAGCATTAAATTGTGAATTAAATAGCCCCGGAGCAGTAACTGTGGATGATTCAATGAATATATATATATCGGATTTTGGTAACCATAGAATCCGAAAGATAAATAATTTGACAGGCATTATAAATACCATAGCAGGAAATGGACAGCAGCAATATAATGGTGATAGTCTTCCGGCACTGCAGGAAGGTCTTACGCCTTGGTTCATTAGTTTTGATTCCTATGAAAACCTTTATATATCAGATAGTTCTCGAATATGTAAATTAAATACTACTACAGGTTATATTACTACTATTGCAGGTAATGGCACCATTGGGCATAGCGGAGATGGTGGTCCTGCCAAGTCGGCAGAAATAAATGGCCCTGCCGGGATTGCAGTCGACAAAAATGGTAACATCTTTTTTGTCGATCAAGGAAATTGGTGTGTTAGAAAGATATCTGCCGGCACTGGTACGATTAGTACTGTAGCGCATAATTAAATATACTGGTACCCCCGTTGGGCGGAGGCTGAGCCTTCGTCCCATAAATAATCAATAATATTATATATCTGGTTAATACATTTCAGTAACTCATATTGAATTATCTTTAGACCACTGCCGGAAATTATGCTGAACGAGGAGTGAGGGATATAAAAAAGCCCTACCGAGTGTTCGGGAAGGCTTTTCTGTTTTATAAAATACTTAGCTTAAAAATCCTTCTTTTTTCCAAATCCCTTCTTTCCAAAGCCTCCGCTTTAACCAGCATATTCAAGCTCAAATACCGTTGCAAGATGCTTTTTCAACTTTGCTTTCAGCTCTTCAACATTGGGTGAGTATTTCAGTTCTTTTGCCATAGATGTAACTGCCTTGTCGGTAATACCGCAGGGTATTATAAGAGAAAAATATTGCAACTCGGGCTCCACATTAAGTGCTATGCCATGCATGGTTACCCAATGGCTGGTACGTACACCCATAGCACATATTTTACGGGCCTTTGCAGGGTGGTCTGCATCTAGCCATACTCCGGTCATTCCCTTTAAGCGCTCACCTTTAATGCCATATTCAGCTAGCATAAGTATAACAGCTTCTTCAAGGCAGCGCATGTAGCGGTGTATATCGGTAAAAAAATAATCGAGGTTAAAAATGGGGTAGGCTACCACTTGCCCCGGGCCATGATATGTAATATCGCCACCCCGGTTTATTTTATAGTAAGCTATGTTTCGTTGATGAAGCTGTTCCGTGCTTATAAGCAGGTTGGCCTCGGTACCGCTTTTACCAATAGTAAAAACATGGGGGTGTTCACAAAACAATAAATAATTGCCGGTAAATACTTGTTCATTTTCGGGTAAAGAACGGTTGGCAAGTTTTTTAGAAACTACTTCCTGGAAAAGCTTTTCCTGGTAATCCCAGCTTCTTTATAATCAATATTGCCTATGTCTCTAAATACAACCTTTCGGTTCATTTTCCGGCTAAGTCGCTCTTTAGCTGATCTATCACTTTTACTTCGGTTGCATCTACATGCCTTAGTTCAGATAAATACCACAATACCCAATCGCCAAAATAGATCCAATACAATTTCTTTTCCAATGCACTTTTCCCTTTTGATGGTATTTCAATTACAACCGGAGCATGCTGTTCAAATATTTTTTTACAAAGGTCTATGCGGAAATCATTACGGGGATGTTCGTGTGTATCTCTGAAAATGAGTACCGCCAGATTAGGATACTCATGACTCCAACCAACAAGCTCGTTGTGATTCATTTCGGGAATGACATGATGCCAGCATAGTATTTTGGCATTTTCATTTAATTGTTGCCTGAAACGTATTGCTACGCCTTCGTGTAAAGAAGTACTGTATATAACAGGTGTTTTGTCTACCAGTATTTCTGCCATACGTTGTGCTGCTTTCATTAACGATGGCTGGTTCTCTACTAAAAATTTAGCGGAGGAAAGTATCTGTTCTGAATAAGATGAAGCAATACCATGAAATGCCAAAACCTTAAAAAGCTGGGTAAGCGAATAACCAAGGCAAGCCCTTGGCGGCATGCCTGGTGGTATTACAATTGCATCGCAACCATTTGCTTTAGCCTGAACTAATAATTTGCCTCCTGAAGTAATACAAACCAAATGTGCATTGCGTTTTTTTGCCTCCGCAAACGCCTCAAGTGTTTCTTCTGTATCACCCGAATAGGAAGAACATACAACCAGTGTATGCTTATCTACATATGCGGGTATAGTGTAAGTCTTTATTACTTCTATAGGTACTGAAGCTTCGTGCTGTACGGTTTCTTTTAAAATAGTGCCACCAATACCCGAACCGCCAAGGCCACATATAACTACTTTATTAATAGAGTTGATTGGTTTTGAAAGCTTGGCATTTTCCGCAATAGCAACAGCCTCTTCTAATTGTTTCGGAAACCCATTTATAAGGTCGTTCATCATAACTTACAAGTTATAGTATAGTACCACAAAGTTAAAAATCTTGGTTAAACATGCAATTAGTAATAGTTGAAGAAGGAGAAAGATTGGGCTAACCGGTTAATTTTCTGTGCCCAGCACCATTTTTTTGGAATAAACAGTACTTGTGCCAGTTACACGAAGTATATACACACCGTTACCGGTATTCGGTGTAATGTTGTATGAATTAAGGCCCTGATAAGTGCTTACACTCTTGTTATAAACCATTTGACCCAAACTATTATATAGTGTTATTGTATAAGTCTCCTCAGTTGTTGAGTTTATTTCAACTTTTATTGATTTATTATATGCAAATGAAGTTACCGCATTCTGATTTTCGCATGGTACATAAACTATGGTGTTTAGAGCAGTAGTTTTTCCATCCAAATCAGTTTGCGACAAACGATAATAGGAGGTTGTTGTAAACGGGCTTTGATCGGTAAATAAATAATCGCGTGGAGTAGTGCTGGTTCCTGCCCCAGGCAATACTGCTACCTTTTCAAAATAGTTTCCATCTTGTGTTTTTTCAAGCGTAAAGAAATCATTATTAGTTTCAGTAGCGGTTGTCCATTTTAGTAATGCAGCATAATTAGCACAATCGGCGGTAAACGATGTTAATTGTATAGGTAGAGGAGAAGCATGTGTATTACTGGTTCCAATGTGCCAGGTATTATTTAATTGTGCAAGAGATAAGCCGGAACGCTCTACCTCAACATCTGTTGCGGCATTCCATAAATTAAGCGGAGCAACATATGTATCAATGG
>JABDHI010000105.1:2808-3832 GCA_013285655.1 Bacteroidota bacterium | reverse complement strand
AACAATACAGGCTGACAGTAAGAACCTATTCTTGCTTGTAAACCAACTGTATATGGCTATACATAAAATGGGTATTTGCAAAAGTTCATAAAAAGGGTTACGTGTAAAGAATGCGCATAGGTTTATAACTGTTTTGTGTAAAATATAATTAATCGAACCAAAACCGAGCTTGTGGCTTGCCACATAACCCATGCTTCCGCCAAAAAATGGAGCATTGAAATAATAAATATAAATGTAAATAAGAAGAAAGCCTGCAATGCCAATTCCCAGCCTTTTTATGAAATCAGGCACTGTTTTGCTTAATGCGAGTAACCCAAAGATCCAAAACACAGTTGTTACTCTAAATAATGCAAAGAACAGAACTAACACAATAAAATACACAACTCTCTTATTATTAGCTGGCTGCTCAAATATTTCTTTTAATTGCAGGGTAAGTACAACGGCAAATAGTAGCTCAAGTGTTTCGGGGAAGAAAGTGAATATATAACCTATAAAAGGATACAGTGCCAGTAAAGATGCTATAAGTAAAAGTTTTGTTTCCGTATTAAAAGATGCACGCACTATTAAAACAACTATTGTCAAAAATAAGATCAGGTTTGTAATTAAAAAATTATAATCGTGTACACCCACAAGTTTGGCAATAGAGCCATAAAATATATTATACATAGGACCATACCAGTTGCATTGAGCAATTTTAGATACACCTTCCATATTGCAATCTGTTGCCCTTACAGAGCCTGTTTCAGCAAAACTGCGGGCACTGTTGTAATAAATAGTTTCATCTTCTTCTGATAAATGGTAATTACCATGCCAGAAGGCATACCCTATAAGAACAGCCAGAAGTAAAACGTAAAAACCTATTAATACCCGTAAATACTTCTCCTTATTTGCCGTAAACAGATTCATGAATTGTTGTTTCAAAAACTTTTCATGAATTTTTTTGCATTAGGCCCTTCATTGAAGATCAGATCTAAAACGCTTACTTCATGCACAAAGTCTCCGTAAAGCTGGGTGTAGGGTGGAT
>JABDHI010000105.1:0-2798 GCA_013285655.1 Bacteroidota bacterium | reverse complement strand
GTGGATAGTTCGAATAATCTAAATAACGTACTTTAATATTGTTTTCAATAAATAAAGATTCATCTAAATAGCCCTGTGCTGATGGCCCGGTGTAGTAATCGGTAGAATTGGTTTTAAGACAAAGCGTAACAAGACGTTGGTTCCTGTCGCCATCCAAATCATAATCGCTCGACCAATGTATAGGCGTTTTTATACCTAATACTGAGTTTATAAGCTTAATAAATGAGTAATTGATTTGGCTTAGATTGGTCTCTTTGTCTTTCTTATACAGCTCTTCAAATCCTTGTTTAAAATCTTTAAAATAAGGAGCTTTACTATAGTTTATTTCTAATGCCTTCCAATGTTTTTCTCTCCAGTCGTTATATATTTCTGATACAGTAGCCTCATTGATCTTTTGATGCATCTTCCCTTTTACATCTATTGGTATGGTAAGCCATTGAGTTCCCTGTGCTGTTTTTATTTTGTTCCTATTCCGCCAATCATTCTTGGTGTATTGCATTGTATCATACAGCACAACCTCATCGGCTATATTCATAGCATCAAAGTATCCTTTCCAGGGTATGTAATTGGTTTGAATTATAAATAGTTTTTTCAATTTACAGGGAATGACAGGGTGCGAGTAACTTAGAAATTATATGTTTTTTTTACGTGAAATAATGGTCGTTGGCGTACTTCGGTATAAATGTTCGATAAGTATCGGCCAATAATACCAAGTATAAGAACGTTTAACCCACCAAATAAAAATATTGAAATTTGGGTACTTGTATAGCCCGGTGGTACACTATCAAATACATAACTGTATATGTAATAAAGAAAGGCAAATATTGTAAGTATAAAAATAATAAGACCAAGATAAATAAGGAAATTAAGCGGTGTATTACTCATGCTAATAACCATATCGAGCATTAGCGCCATTCTCTTTGAAAAATTATAATTCGAACGTCCAACGCTTCTTTTTTTGTTTTCAACGTCCAGTACCGCATAATTTGAGCTTATATCAGCAACAACCCCATCTATTGTCCGGTTTATCTCCTGGTATCTATTAAAGCGCGCAACAAATTCCTTAGTCATTACCTTTAGCATTAATTGGTTCTTAACTATTTTCACTTTAAAAAGCGTAGTAAGAATTGCCCAAAAAACATAAGAAGTTAGGGAATCTAAAACTCCGTTACGTTGCTTAGATACTGTATACACTATATCAAAACCTTCTTGTATTTTATTAAGCAAGTTCGGTATTTCGGTTGGCGGGTTTTGCATATCACCATCCATTATTAATATATAGTCACCTGTTGCATGGTTCATGCCTGCACTCATTGCAATTTGTTGCCCGAAGTTTCTGTTTAATGAGATGCCTTTTACGTTTGGATTCTTTTCGCATTCTTTTATTATGGCATCTTCACTATTATCGGGGCTACTATCATTAACTAATATAATTTCGTATTTGTTAATATTCGAAGGAATATTTTTTATAATAGCATCTACCAAAACAGGCACTATCTGTGCATCGTTATAAATAGTGGCAACTACCGATAGACTCTTCATACCTGTGGTGTTTGTGGTTTAGTGAGGCCTTTCGCCTATTTTTTTTGCCGGACTACCAACGTATATTCCCCAAGGGTCTACATTTTTATTAACAAAACTACCCGCGCCAATAACAGCCCCTTCGCCAATGGTTACAGGCATTATTACACATTTAGCTCCAATATAAACATCATTTCCAACCACTAACTTCCCGCCAATTGCCTTAGCTGTACCTTCACCAAGGCCATCAACCATTTTCAAGCCTTTTTCGTGAGAATAGGTAGCTGATAGAAACACGGTACCGGGGCCAGTTGATACCCTATCGCCAATAATGGTTAAACCGCCGCCCCAAATGGTAGTATGTGGTTGTACATCAGTATGCTCGCCAATTACTACACCTGTTCCGGCAAATATGAATACAAAATCTCCAATTCTGCAATGATCCTTTAAATCGACCATATGGGGCAAGGTAATTTTAGCTAACGGATAGATTTTAACGCCTTCGCCGCAAGACCTCAATTTGTCCCTTACATTATTTCCCATGAACTCTATACCCTCAAGAATTGGCTGTGTCATAATTCGTTTTTAATAACGTTAATTAAGTAAAATTACTATTCTTTAAACATGTTTTTTCGTTTCTCTAACAAAAAGCCAAACTTCTGTTTTTCCATCTCCTTTTTATAATCGCGCAGCATATCTTCAAAACTATATTGTGGACTCCAGTCAAGTTCTTTTTTTGCTTTACTGTTATCATAAAGGAAAGAATCCATTGTCAGGGAATGTTCAGGCTTCTCAATAACAACTGGTTTTGTATCATCTCCCCAAAATACTTTTGCAATTATGTCTACCTCTTCTTTTAAGGTTAGGTATTTGTTAGATGTAATATTGTATAACCCACCTGCATTTTCACTGTTAATAGCTTTAATAAAAGCAGATACAACATCTTTAACATAAATTATATCACGTCCGCGACTGCTGTCGCCCCATACTTCTAATGGCTTACATGCTTTTGCCGAGTCGATAAATGTTTGAAATCCTGTTTTAATGGGTTTGCCTTCTTTGTAAATTTCAAGGTGAGGGCCATAACCATAAACCGGTGGTAGTCTGAAAATAATACCTTTTATACCATAATTGGCACGGAAGAATCCTACACAATCTTGTGCGGCACTTTCAGCAATACTAAACATGGAATATTCTCCACCATATTGCTGCGATCTTCCTTCTTCTTCGCGAATGGCCTTATCCTTCTTCCAAAGGCCGGAGGTATTTCTGTGCGA
>JABDHI010000104.1 GCA_013285655.1 Bacteroidota bacterium | reverse complement strand
ATATATATGAAATAAATATAAAATAAATCCCAAGAAATAAACTCCATCGCGGGTATATTTTCCTCATAAGGATAACACCACTTATTATAAACACAACTAATGGGCTATATAGGAATAAGCCATTGTTAGTTGAAAACCACAAGCTCAACATGTGTGGAGTCAAGAAATTAAAGCCTTCTTTGGTATAGGAATACATAAAGAAATGACCGCTTAAATACTTCCAATAAATTAATTGAGGAATAACAAAAATACCTGCGGAACAAGCGATTATTACTATTGGTTTGAGCAAGCTTTTTATTTCCTTCCAATTAGGTTGGTTAAACATAAAAAAAACAGGCAGGAATATGAGGTTAATCGGGCGGACCATAATAATTAATCCTATAACTGATCCGAATATAATATTCATAAAACCTCTTTGCTCCGGCTTAAACATTATCCCTGAAAGATAAAGAAAGACAGAGAACAAGAAAAAAGAATAAACATGTGTCATTCCTGTCTCAAAAATAGAGTAGTAAAACAAATTAGTCCCTATAAATAAACTGCTTAAGGCTATTATAGCAGTTGTTTTAGAAACATAGCGAATAAGAAAAAGGAATAAAAAGATAAATGCCCAATCAGCATAAAACACCCCGGCAAAGTCTATCATTTTATTGTAAATGAATGAAAATCCATCCGGAGAGTATCCCAGCGGCTTTGCCAATAGATGAGCAATTATAAAAAATGGCAATTGCATTAAAGCAACCCCGTAAGTATATTTAGTAACTATTTTATTTCCGGCAGAATCTATAGTAAACCCATATCCAACTTTTTTATCAATTTGAGAGGGAAGTTTCTCTGCTTGAAAGTCATAGATAAATAATGCAGGCAAATACATATAATAGCCCGATTTATCTGAAAAAATTTCACTGTGATAGTCAAAAACTGCCGCCTTACTATGCCTGTTTAATGAAAGGAAACAGCATACTAGATAAAAACATATAAAAAATATTATAAAATACTTTGACTTTATATTGCTTGACTTATTCTGCTGTGTAGTTGCAATGTTCAATCGACTATCAATTTACCAGTAGCCACTTTAATATTCCCCTGGTTAAAAACCTCATATATATATACTCCGGCAGCAAGATTACCCTTCTCAAAATGCCCTATAGATTGTCCGTGATTAGCTGCTTGAAGTGGACTGCCTTGAATAATACAGTCTCCTGAGCTATTAAATACATTGAAGAAATAGTATGACCCTATATCTCCCTGAACCAGGATAGTGGAAGAAGAAGACACTGGATTCGGAAAAATTTTAACCTCCGGGTGAATAGTTGATTGTAATGCAATACCTAAGGTGCAATCGCAAGTATCATAAAAATTCTTTATACTAATCGGATAAACCTCCACAATTGTATCGCTTTTCCATCGAACCGCCATAATATCATAAAGTCCTTCTGTAAAACCGGGGCTATCACTGGCTCCTGCAAATACCACGTTTCCATTTTTTCCAATTGCAATAGAATTCCCTTGTTGGTCCGCAGTTCCACCATGATCAGAACCACCCATAAACCATCCCGCAGGAGCCAAGTGTTGTACATGCATTGCATATCCACCCACGCCATATGAATTATTAGAGCCTACTGTGAGATAGCTACCATCTGGTGCCTGTATGGCATCTTTTCCTATACCGGTTTCGGGGCTGTAATAGATTGGAATAGTATCCACCTTACCAAGGCTGTCTATTTGTATCATCATTTCGTTGAGTATACCCGGATTAGTACTATCAGAAGAGCCATATATAATATAGCCATGATTCATTGTCTCACTAATAGAGTTCCCTATAGTGGTATGGGTGCATCCGTAAGTAGTATCTTTTTTAATTGATCCTTTATTATTCATTAAAATGAAACATACATTCGTATCTCCTAAGCCAAAACTTGTAGTATTCCCGGCAATAGCATACAAAGAATCTTCTTCCACACATACCGCATTACCGACATCATAACCACTTCCCCCAATAGCTCTTGTCCACAGTGTATCTCCATTTTTATCAGTACGAATTATATATACATCCCCATTCCCTGCCCCAAAACTATAGGTTTGACCACAGATAACAAAGCCACTATCTGATAGTTGTTGCACAGAATAGCCAAAATCCCAATCTGAACCGCCGTAAGTTCTTTGCCACTGAAAATTACCCATAGAATCGGTTTTTACCAGAAGTACATCATATCCCCCATTACCATAGCTATCTGTAAAACCCACAAAGGCATAGCCATGATCGAAGGTGGGTGTTACTGAAAAGCCTTCCTCATTTTCAGTGCCTCCGTATGTTCTCGACCACTCATGCTTACCCAGAGAATCTATTTTAACGGCATAAAAATCAGTATTCCCGCAACCAAAACTATTCGAAGTACCTATCATAATATAGCCCCCATCGTATGTTGGCTTTATCTGGTTGCATACATCATTTTGTATGCCACCATAAGTGAGATGATATACAGTGTCATTCTGCCCATAAAGGCTGGTATACAAAGCAAATGCAACTATTAAAGTAAAGAGCCTTTTCATTAATATTTATCTAAAATCATGGACGAAGATACTATATTCTTTATATACATATACGTGAAAAAGGATATTTGGGTTGGGGAAGATTCCCTGTCTTTATTAATTTTGCGTGATGCGCTATTTTCTACAACTTTCATTCAAAGGAACCGGTTATCATGGATGGCAGGAACAAAGCAATGCTTCCGATACTATTCAGGAGGTTTGTAAAGGAGCGCTAAGTAAAGTTCTTAACCACCCTGTTAAACTTGCCGGAGCAGGAAGAACCGATACAGGGGTCCATGCCGAAATGTTCTATGCCCATTTCGATTCTGAAATTGAAAACCTTGCGGGAGAGAAGAACAAGTGGTTGCATAAATTTAACTCTATAACCCCTTTTACTATAGCATTTCAGGATATCCTAAAAGTACAACCGGATGCACATGCCCGGTTTGATGCTACCTCCAGAACATATCGCTATGATATTTCAATTCGTAAAAACCCTTTCCTGCATAACAATTCCCTGTTTTATCCCCATCCCTTAGATATTGATAAAATGAATAAAGCCTCTGTCGCATTAAAAAAGTATAAGGATTTCTCCAGCTTTAAAAAGACCCATTCCAATAATAAAACCGATACTTGCACCATAAAATCAGCAAATTGGGAAATGCAAGGCGATAAATTATCATTTACCATAACTGCAGACCGATTTTTGAGAAATATGGTAAGGGCTATTGTCGGCACTATGCTAAATGTAGGGAATGGGAAATATACGCATGCTTATTCTTTTTTCTTGTTCTCTGTCTTTCTTTATCTTTCAGGGATAATGTTTAAGCCGGAGCAAAGAGGTTTTTAGAATATTCAATTTCATCAACCTGGGCAAAACCATCTTCCAGCATTATGCCTTCCCGAATTTTTTTCAAATCATCATACGACAGGCGTTTATCCAAGCGGGCTTTATATACTTTCCTTACTTCACCTGATGGATGAGATAATCGGTTTGCCAATTCCCCATCATTGGTAAGAATAAGCAATCCTGTTGTATTTCTATCAAGGCGTCCTACCGGATAAACCTTCTCCTCACAGGCTCCTTCAATCAGATCCATAACGGTTTTTCGGTCACGTTCATCAGAAACAGTAGATATCGCATCTTTGGTTTTATTTAGCAGGATATACTGCTTTGCAGCATGTCTTAATTTAGTGCCTTCCACATTCACACGGTCAGTAGGTTTTACCCTATAACCGGGAGAATCTATCACTCTATCGTTCACTTTTACAAGCCCCATGAATATTAATTCATCTGCTTTTCTGCGGGAACAAT
>JABDHI010000103.1 GCA_013285655.1 Bacteroidota bacterium | reverse complement strand
GTTTATTTTCAAAAGGATTTTTTTACGCAGACTTTCCTAAAAGGTTTCAGGTTTTAATAACTGATTATCAATTGTTATGAAATTAACAAAGCCTTAACAAATTGTATTGTTTTTCAATAAACAAAGGATTAGATTTGTTCTGACAATCTTACAGTTAATAGCGATATACCATTTTATTAAAATGCTGGGAGCACTACAAAAGGAATTTTATTCTGTTTTATTGAAATTCTTTCGGATAGTATTGATTGCTATCTCGTTTTTAAGCTGTGATGCAATAGGGCAAACTACACTCTATAGCACCACTTTTGGAACAACCAGTTCTTGGCCAACCGGATGGTCAACCACCGGCTGGACTGAATCTAATGGAAGTGCTTCAAGCGGGTACACAACTTGTTCAGGAGGGGCTGCCTCAGGAAATTACAATGCAGAAGATAATAGTGCTAATGGTACAACACTTACTTACAGTAATTCCTTATCAACAATTGGTTATACTAACATAGTAGTAACCTGGGCTGGTAGAGTAACAGCGACTGGATCAGACCCTACTTTTCAATGGAGTGTTAATGGTGGCACGACTTGGAACTCTCCAAGTGCATACACAGATGGATCTACTACAACATGGGGCCTAGTGAATAGCGGGACATCCATCACCCTTGGCGCTGGTGCTGCAGGTGCCGCTAATCTTGAATTTAGATGGACCGCTAATAGTAGTAGTGGAAATTATAGAATGGATGATTT
This sequence comes from Bacteroidota bacterium, assembly GCA_013285655.1. Taxonomy (GTDB): domain Bacteria; phylum Bacteroidota; class Bacteroidia; order JABEUT01; family JABEUT01; genus JABEUT01. The sequence continues at coordinate 3,144 of JABDHI010000103.1, read as the reverse complement.
TTGTGTTCAGGGCACAGCTGCAGGCGGATGCCCAAGTACTTCAGCTTCAGCAATTACGTTTAACGCAACCTGTGCCGGTATTACTTTAAATTGGACCAATGGAAATGGATCGAACAGAATTGTGGTTGCTTATCCAACTTCTACTATAACTGCACCTACCAATGGCACTGCCTATACAGCCAACACAGTATATGGTAGTGGTACTTCAGTAGGCGCTGGGGCAACAAAAGGCTATACAGTTTATAATGGTACTGGCAGCACCGTATCAGTAACCGGTTTAACCGCAGGTACAACCTATTATTTTGAAGTGTATGAATATAATACCACAGCGTGTTATACTGCAATGAGCTCAGCCGCTAGTCAAACGGCAGTATCGGCACCTACTTCTGCCGCAACCGGGCTTACGGCACCGGGCTTAAACTGTGGTGATGTAGTTTTAGACTGGACACCCGGTAATGGAAGCAACGAAATTGTTGTGGCTTATCCCAGCGCTGTTATAACCGCGCCTACAAACGGAACTGTTTATACTGCAAATAGTACTTATGGAAGCGGTACAGGGCTTGGACTGGGATTTGTAGTTTTTAATGGTGTCGGAAGTACAGTACACATATATGGTTTAACAGCTGGCACTACTTATCATTTTGCTGTTTTTGAATACAATGGCACTTCATGCTATTATGCCACCAGTATATCAATTAGTCAAGCAACTACAGCAGCTCCAACAACGGCTTCAACTGCACCTGTTCTGTCAGCTGTTACATGTAGCAGTGTTACTGTTACCATCGGTACTCCTGGTAATGGAGCTGACAGAATAATAGTAGCTTCTACAGCAGCCATAACGGCTCCCACCACAGGTACAGTTTATTCTGCCAATAGCGTTTATGGTAGTGGTTCATTAATGGCCGGAACCGAATATGTGGTTTATAAAGGAACAAGTAATGCTGTTACGGTTACAGGCTTATCAGCAAGTACTAAGTATTATTTTGCCGCATTTGAATATAATGGTACGTCATGCTATCTTACTACAATAAACTCAAGTAATACAACAACTCCTGCTTGTGCGGGTTGCCCCGCAGCAAATGCAGCAGGGCTTGGCTACTCAACCATTACGTGTAATGGCATGAAGGTAAGCTGGACAAACACCGGAGGGTCTAATGCACTTGTGATTGCCTACCCTACCTCAACAATAACAACACCAACAAATGGCACTACGTACACAGCAAACACTGTGTATGGCAGTGGTACTGCTGTTGGTTCAGGATACGTGGTATATAGTGGATCAGGAAATAATGTAACGGTATCAGGTTTATCTGCAAGTACCACTTATTATTTCGCGGTTTTTGAATATACCACCACTGCCTGTTATTTAACCCCTGGCATATCTTCAAGTCAGGCTACAATTGCTTGTGCAGGATGTCCGTCAACAACAGCAAGTTCAATTTCTTTTTCTCATGTAGGCTGTAATAGTATTATAGCCAGTTGGACAAACGGTAATGGTTCAAATAGAATAGTAGCAGTTTATCCGAACTCAACTATTACCAGCCCCGTAAATACCACTTCATACACTGCTGATTACAACTACGGTAACGGCACCTCTATTGGTGCAGGGTTTGTGGTTTATAATGGAACAGGCAACTCCGTTACTGTACTTGGCCTATCTGCAAGCACTACATATTATGTAGCTGTTTTTGAATTTAATACGATAGCTTGTTACCTTACTCCTGGCACATCTTCAAGCGTAACAACCACTTCATGTTCTCAATGTCCTGTATTAGTAACTATAATGACAGATGCATGCGATGATGTTGGAGCCACATGCCAAGAAGGGAATTCGGAATTCTTTTTATTAAGTACAGGAACATACGGCTGGGATAATGGCGTCAACTCACCCACAATAATGTATGGTAGTACTACAGCTGGTACTACTCATACCATCAGTACTTACCAAACAGAGAACACGCCTACTTCTTTATTAAATAGTTCTGCAGTATCTTGCGGTACAGGTAACTTTATTGATGCAAGTGCTGGAGGGGTTGCAATACCTGCATGGTCAACTATAATGTTAGGGGTTAGTGATGAACCTACTTATGACTTTTGCCCTAACCTATATAATTTTTCATCTTTATGCGCTGCCACCAAGCCTATTTATGTTTTATACGGAAATAATACAAACTTAGTTTATACTGGTAATTTTTTAAATCATCAAACCCCTGTGGGTACCTGGCGTTATTTTATTGCCGATTTCTCTTCCATAGGCGCCAGTTGTAATGTTCAATATTATAAATACGATGCTGATTTGGAGGCAACCGGAAATGGTGCTACCGAAACATGGAGACCGCCAATAAGTACCAGTTCAGCTTCTCCTACCGCACCAACTTACAACCCAATTAGTTGTGGTTTATCTGCAACCTTATTACCTATTAAATTATTATCATTTACAGCAACCTATAATGCAGATGAAAAAACAGTCAATTTAAATTGGGCTACGGGAACGGAAGTGGATAATAAACTATTTACAATTGAAAAATCAATTAACGGTGAAAATTGGATCCAGGTAACTACCTTACCGGGAGCAGGCAATAGCATCCACACTATTAACTATTCAGCTATTGACATATCACCTTACCCAAACCTGTCTTACTATAGGTTAAAGCAAACAGATTATGATGGTAATTATACTTATTCAGGTCTAGTGCCGGTTAACATTGAAGTCGCAGCCAATACCGTAACATTAATCCCTAATCCTTCTTCCAGCCATACATCAATTATATTTAACTCCATAACGGAATCAAGCGCTATATTAAACATCTACGATCCGACAGGCAGGCTAATTGGAAGTAAACCTTTAAACTTGGTAAAGGGTAATAACACTTACACGCTTAATGTTTCCAATTATCCTAATGGTATGTACATTATTGCTATAAACAGTAATTTTCAGCAGTTTTCAACAAAACTCATTGTGAATCACAATTAATTACCTCCTTTTAGTCTTTTATGGTGTAAAATTACTACCTGTAAACTGACTTCTTACTTAGTAACGATTTAGTAACTTCATTTCATTTGAATATATTATTTTTTTTTACTATCTTCACCCCAGCCAAATTCATCGGGGATTTGGGATTTGTTTTTTAGGTTATATGAAAA
>JABDHI010000102.1 GCA_013285655.1 Bacteroidota bacterium | reverse complement strand
CTTAACGCTTCTACCGATTTAAAACTAAACGCCAGTTTCTTGGCTGTAGTTTCACCGACATGCTTAATACCTAAGGCAAACAAAACACGCTCGAATGGTACTTTTTTCGATGCTTCAATGCCCTCAATAATATTAGCTGCCGATTTCTCCGCCATCCTTTCCAACGGAACTATCTGTTCTTTCTTCAGGTTATAGATATCGGCTATGTTATGCACTAAACCAGCTTTATAGAACAACTCAATGGTTTCAGCACCTATGCTTTCAATATTCATGGCACGCCTACCTACAAAATGTTCGATCTTTCCTTTTATTTGTGGTGGGCAATTCTTCGAATTCGGGCAAACGTGTTGCGCTTCACCTTCTTCTCTTTCCAGTTTCGCACCGCATTCAGGGCAATGCGTTATAAAATGAACCGGGTGCGCATCGTGCGGGCGTTTTGAAATATCTACTGCTGTAATTTTAGGAATTATCTCTCCGCCTTTTTCTACAAAAACCATATCGCCCACACGTACATCAAGCTTTTGTATAATATCTGCATTATGCAATGAGGCTCGCTTTACAACCGTACCCGCTAATAGCACAGGCTGCAAATTAGCTACGGGAGTAATAACACCCGTACGCCCAACCTGGTACGATATGCTATTCAATTTTGTTACTGCATGCTCAGCCTGGTATTTAAATGCTACGGCCCAACGTGGAGACTTGGCTGTAAAGCCAAGTGCCTTTTGATGCTTTAAGAAATTAACTTTTATTACAATGCCATCAATATCAAAAGGCAGATCGTGGCGTTTCGCTTCCCATTTCTTAATAAACTTATGTACACCGTCCATGCTTTTAACCACCTCTATAAATTCCGAAACTTTAAAACCCCACTTCTTTATGGTCTCAACACTTTGGTAGTGCTCGGTAAATGGCATATCTTCTCCTAAAACATAATATGCGGTGCTATCCAACCTACGTTTTGCCACTTCGGCCGAGTCTTGCATTTTTAGCGTACCTGAAGTAGAATTGCGAGGATTGGCGAATGGTTCTTCACCTATATCTTCACGCTCCTTATTTATCTTTTCAAATATCTTGTGGGGCATAAATATTTCGCCTCTCACTTCAAACTCTTTCGGGTAATCATGCCCTTTCAAATTCAATGGTATGCTTCTGATCGTTCTTACATTGGTAGTAATATCATCTCCTTGCACCCCATCACCCCGGGTAATACCTTGATATAGTTTTCCGTCCTTATAAATGAGACTGATAGAAACGCCATCATATTTCAGTTCGCATACGTATTCCACATCATCACCCACCGCTTTCCTGACACGGGTATCAAAATCCACTAGCTCCTCTTCCGAATAGGTATTAGCCAATGATATCATAGGATACCTGTGCTTCACCTGGTTAAACTCCTTGGTAATAGAGCCGCCCACACGTTGCGAAGGAGAATCGGGTTTTACAAGATCCGGAAATTGTTTCTCTATCGCGATTAGTTTCTCAAGCAGTTTATCAAATTCAAAATCGCTAATGCTTGGGTGCGATAAAGCATAATACTTATAATTATGCTCGTCTATCTCTTTCGATAGTTTTTCTATTTCGTGTTCGGCTTCTTTCTTATCCATAACAAAGTATGCCTAACAAATATAAGTACATTTCAGCATCCTGTCCTTGCCATTCATATCCTTGCGTACTTCAATATTCTTAAAGCTCATTTCTTTTAAAAGCCCTTTTAAATCGTCGCTTCTGTCTTCATGTATTTCAAAATACAGAGTAGCTGCCTTACCGTTTTTTGCAAACCTTGCAATAGCTTCATAAAACTTCAAAGGGTCTTTATCGGGTACAAAAAGCGCCAGGTGCGGTTCATATTCCAGCACATTGTCTTGCACCTGTTTCTTCTCCGCATTCTTAATATAAGGTGGGTTACTCACTATTATATCAAAATCATCCGCCTTTAATCCATCCTCAAGGTTAAGGGCGTCTTGTTCCATAATCTCAACCTCAAGGCCAAGTTTTGCAGCATTATGGGCAGCCGTTTCTAATGCCCCTTCTGATATATCTATTGCAGTAACCCGGCTTTTAGGCAAATGTTTCTTAATAGCCAGCGCAATACATCCGCTACCGGTGCAAGCATCAAGTATCCTGACTTTTTTGCCCTTATTGTCATTTATAACCCATTGCACCAGCTCCTCGGTTTCGGGCCTGGGTATCAAAACCGAAGGGTTAACATCAAACTCAAGCCCATAAAACTCAACTTTACCCAGCAGATACTGAAGCGGAATCTTCTTTTTAAGCCCTTTTAAGATATTAAGAATGGGTTGTGAATTATTTTCATCTATTTGGTTGTCAGAATGTGTCAGGATTGTTATTTTTGATACTTGTAAAATACCGTTGAGGGTAAAATAGTACAAGTTCTTTATTTCCTGGGATGAATAAATACCTTTCAGTTCTTTTTCAAAAACAAGTTGAAGTTCTTTATAGGTCATCCTTAAAAATAAATACTGGCGTTTTATCTAACGAAAATAAACAATCATGATGAATCAGCATGACAAATACATGCACCGCTGTTTAGAACTTGCGGTTAGGGGCCTCGGAAAAGTAGCGCCTAACCCAATGGTGGGATGCGTTATTGTAGGCGACAGTGGAATAATAGGAGAAGGTTATCATGATGTTTTTGGAGGAGCCCATGCTGAAGTAAATGCCATTAATTCGGTTGATAACAAGGCTTCGTTAAAGAATGCCACCTTATATGTAAACTTAGAACCCTGCGCTCATCATGGCAAAACACCGCCTTGCACTGATGCCATTATAGCCAGCGGAATTAAAAATATTGTAATTGGATGCGTAGACCCTAACCCTTTTGTTAAAGGTAAAGGCATTGAAAAGCTTAAAGAAGCGGGATGTACTGTTGAGGTTGGCCCGCTTGAGAAAGACTGCTTAGAGGTAAATAAACGCTTCTTCACATTCCACGAAAGGAAAAGGCCTTTCATTATTTTAAAGTGGGCACAAACCAGTGATGGTTTTATAGATAAGAAACGCACTAAGGAAGAAGCACCTGCCAAGATCACACAAGACGAAATACAGGTAATGGTTCACTTTTGGAGGAGCCAGGAACAAGCCATTATGGTTGGCACCCATACTGTAATTATGGATAACCCGCAGTTGACTGCCCGCAAATCTGGAGGTAAATCACCTATGCGTATAATACTTGACAGAAGCCTTAAAATACCAAAGGATGCCCATATTTTTGACAATACTGTCCCTACCCTTATATTTACTGAACAACAGCCTGCGCCTGCCAATAATGGTGTAGAATATATGAATGTAGCATTCGATGCTAAGCTTTTACAAAGCATGTTAACAGAGCTTTATAACAGGCATATACAGTCAGTAATTGTTGAAGGTGGCGAAAAACTATTGAAGTCTTTCATTGAAAAAGACCTGTGGGACGAAGCCAAGGTTATATACTCATCCAAAACATTGGGTGATGGCGTACCTGCCCCAAGTTTCCCATTCCCATCGAAGGGTGAAATAAAAATAGGGGATGATACGTTGATACTGTATCGCAACAGGCATATGTAGCCATGAAAAATATTGTTTTTGTTATATGTTTATTGTGTTTAACACTTACTGTAAAAGCACAATATACCCGGGAGGACGCGCCTGTACCTGCGCCTACCACAACCGATGCACCGAAACCGACGAAGGATACGGCCAAAAGTATTTTCTGGAGTAATGTTTCAATAGGCGGCGGTTTTGGACTGCAATTCGGCGATCCTACGCTGATTGGCCTTTCACCTTTATTTAACTACCATTTATTAGATGATGTTGAGATTGGCATTGGCCCGGTTTATCAATACTTTAGCATATATGATCAGTATGGAGATAAATATACCTCTACCACATACGGTGGAAGAATAACGGCATCTGTTTTTTTCCCGGGGAGGTTATCTAATCTCTTTTTGCATGGAGAGTATGATTTGCTAAACGTGCCCGACAACTATAGTGTATTTACTAATATTACCCGCGCTACGATAGGTTTTCCTTTAGCAGGTATTGGTATAAAAAGACCATTAGGTGACAGATCATATTATTATATACTCTTCTCTTACAACTTTAATAATAGTCTGCTTTCTCCATACTTCTCTAATCCGGTAATGGAAGCCGGTTTCGATTTCGGTTTGTAAAATTTATTGAGCGCTATCTGCTACGGTGGTAATTTCAGCCGAAGGC
>JABDHI010000101.1 GCA_013285655.1 Bacteroidota bacterium | reverse complement strand
TAGTGAACGCTAAGTAGGTTGCCTTTTAGTTATTGCCAATTCTAAATCCTATTCCTTTGAAAAAAAACTACAATGTATTTCTTGTTGCTCTGATTGCGCTCTCTTCAACCCTTAGCGCCCAAACACCAGGTACACTTAAAGGCGTTGTATCTGATGCATCAACAAAAGAAACATTATTGGGAGCTGTTGTTTATAACATAAGCGATAAGGCACACGGTGTCGTAAGTGATGTAAACGGCGCATATCAATTACCATTGAATGCAGGAAAAGATACCATAGTATGCATGGTAATAAGCATGCAGCCTGATACATTTATTGTAACAGATCCTTCGAAAGATATTACCCATGATTTCAAATTAAGTTCAGGTTCGCAGCAATTAGAAACCTATGTAGTATCGGCAGGCAAGTATGAAAGGAAGCTGGAAGAAATAACAGTTTCAATGGAGGTGATGAAACCTTCATTGATTGAGAACAAGAACTCATCTAACATTAAGGATGCACTTGAACAGGTACCGGGATTAAATATTTTGGATGGAGAGCCACAGATACGTGGCGGTAGCGGTTTCGATTTTGGGGTGGGTAGCCGCGTGGCAATTTTAATTGATGGATTGCCGGCACTTTCAGGTGATGGCAGTGCCCTGGCATGGAGTTTTATTCCACTTGAAAATGTGGAGCAGGTAGAAGTTATTAAAGGAGCTTCATCGGTTACCTATGGTTCTTCGGCATTAAGCGGGAGTATTAACGTAAGGACTGCCTATGCCAAAGATAACCCTATAACGATGGTGTCGCTTTCAGAGGGTATTTACGATAAGGATACTGTGCCGGGTACAAAATGGTGGAACAGGACAAAAGGCCTGAACGGCCTGCCTACTTTCGGCAGTGTTAGCTTTATGCATTCAGAAAAACTAGGTCAGTTAGATTTGGTTATAGGTGGTATGATGAAATATGACTACGGCTATATAGGCCCGCCAGCATACAATAAAAATTTGCCTCCTAATGCAAACGATACAACTACTCAAAACAACCAGGTTGGCGAAAGAACAGGGAGGTTTAATTTTAATTTACGATACAGGCCAAAGAGTGTTCCTAAGTTGAATTATGGCCTTAACGGCAATTTTATGCAATCGAACAACGTACGTACCTTGCTGTGGCAGAACGATACTACGGGCCTATACAGGGCTTTTCCGCATACGCTTACTAAGCTCGATCAGAAGATGTTTTATATAGATCCGTTTGTTAACTATATCTCGAGCGATGGGCTAGTGCAAAGTCTTAGAACAAGATGGTCGTATAACGACAATGCAGCTACGAACCAAGATCTGACAACCAACACAACGGCACCAGATATCAGAACCATTACCAATGTGGTTTATAGCGAATATCAGGTTGTAAAACGGGTTAGCGATGCAATAAACCTTACGGGAGGACTTATTATGGATCAAACATATTCATATAATAGTTTGCCATACCCGGGAGTTTTACAAACAAATCACTTACAGAATTTTGCAGCATTTGTGCAAGAAGATGAAAAATTATGGGATGTGCTAAACCTCTCGCTTGGCTTCAGAGAAGAGTCATTTAAAATGAATAATGAAGCAACTACCTATCAACCTATATTACGCGCCGGGGCCAATTTAAAATTAGCGAAGGCTACATACCTGCGAGCTTCTTACGGCCAGGGCTATCGTTTCCCTTCCATTACCGAAAAATATATTTATTCGGATGTTGGCGGCCTGCCAATATTCCCTAACCCCAATTTATTGGCTGAAACAAGTACCAATGCTGAGATCGGTATAAAGCAAGGATTCAAAATAAATAATTTTACGGGCGCACTTGATGTTGCCGTTTTCCAGCAACTGTACTCGAATACTATTGAGATCACTTTTGGTGAATGGGAAAAATATTTAGATCAGTTTGGCAATACACATACTGTAACAGGCTTTAAATATTTAAATACGGGTAATACACGAATACGTGGTATTGAGGCATCATTGCCGGGTGAAGGGAAAATTACAAAAGATCTTAAGATTGATGTATTAGCAGATATCACCTATATAATTCCTCAAGCTCTTCAGCCTAATTTGGTATATGCTACAGATAGTTCGGGTAAGGGAATGACCTACGATAATTCAAGTACGAATACCAAGAATAATATTTTGAAGTATCGTTTTCAAACCATTGGAAAGATTGATATGCAGTTAACATATAAACAGTTTTCGATAGGCGGTGACTGGAGGTATTATAGTGTAATGCAAAATATTGATACCATATTTTATTCGTTTGCCTCAGCAGGGGGCTACGGAATACAGCAGTATATAAATTCGCATTACAAGCCAATTGATGTATTTGATGCGCGTATTGGTATGCAGGCCACGAAGCAACTGAAAATAGCTTTTGTGGTTGATGACATCAATAATGTAAGCTATATGCTAAGACCCCTTAAAATTGAATCGCCACGTACTTTTGCAATAAGGCTTACGTACAGGATTGATTAAATTGGTTTCTGCAATATTGTTAGAGTGTAAATTCTAATACTTTTACAGTGTAACCAATTTGCATTTGTACTATGGCTGAATTAAATCAGGAAGTTAAAGAACCTTCATTCAGAGAGAAGCATTCCGTATCTATACGTTTATGGCATTGGAGCACATTTATAATTATAATGAGCTCATTAACAACTGTGCTGCTGGCAAAAACTTTGTTCAATAGCCGTAGTAATACACCGCTTGTACAACAAAACTTGCAGCATAATAATGTTACTGTTACCAATGACCAGGCCCGATCGGTAGCGCATGCCTTTAGCGATAAAATATGGCAATGGCACATTTACCTGGGCTACGTACTGGCTGGTTTGTTTTTATTCAGGATCATTTTTGAATTCTTTCAGCCAAAGCAACAAAAGGTTATACCGATAATTAAAAATGCTTTAAGGTATCTGCGTCAACCTAATGCAGATAAAAAGAATGGAATGCATTATTTACTGGTAAGGTTCACCTATGTTTCCTTTTACTGTGCTTTAGCAGTGCAAACCTGTACGGGTTTGTTCATGGTATATTCTGACGATATAGAGAAGCTGCAGGACATCAGGCACACGGTTAGTGATATTCACTCCGTATTTATGTGGCTAATAATTACGTATATAGTAGTACATATAAGCGGTGCTGTTATTGCTGAGTTCTACAAACACGGTAAGGGCATGATATCGGATATGATAAACGGAGGAGAGTAAATTCTCTTTCTACCTTTTTATAAAAGCATACAAGTCACGGCTGTAAGTTACAAAACCATCTTTTGCAGGTATCTCGCCGTGGTCGGCACCAGGTATAAGATGCTTCTCTTTATACGAACCCTGGTAGTTATTATAAACTACAAGTCCATTGGTTTGCCAGTTTAAAAAAGTATCGCTCAATCCGTGCATCCACATAAAGGGTTGGTTGACCGATTTTATCTCTTGCGAATTATTAATCTTGAAAGTGGTAACATAGCCTGGAGGCAATGCAAGTTGCGATGCATCATCCGTCATGGTTGCAGAGGATGCAAATGGCGCTTCTAAAATTAATTTAGCCGGCGTCATACTGCGTGGGGTCGATGTTAGCATGGTTGCAGGCGCCGAACCCAAACTAAAGCCATACATCACTAAACGGCTATTGCTTAAGCCTTCGTTCTTAAGCCATGTTAAAGCTGCATCTACATCGGCGTACATGCCATCTTCGGTTGGCGTACCAGAAGACATGCCATAGCCTCTGTAATCTATCATCAATACACCATATTGATCTTTACTACCTGTGTTGGCCAAAAGCTTGGCGCGTTGCCAGTAAAAATCCATGTTCCATTTATTGCCATGACAATACATAATAACGGTGTCGGTTGTAATTTTTCCAATGTCGCCAATATATATTGCATATATCTGAGTGGCTTTGCTTTCGCCGGGCGCTTGAGAGTTTAGCGTGAATATATGAATAAGGCTATCGGGTATTTTGTAGCTTGCATCTAAAGTAAAGTCTGTTTGGCCAGAATAACCATCTAATAAATATTGACTGCACTTTAAATTATTGAAGAGGTTACTATCTAACTTAAAACAAGAACTGAGAGTGAACATTGACAGAATAATAAATACAAACGTTTTTTTCATCCTAAAATAGTTTGTAGGTTACTGTAATATAAGTTGCCAGAGCGCCCTTACCGCCAATACCAAAATAGTTTACCACATTAGGAAGGTTGTTCAGGTTAGGTGCAATAAATTTC
>JABDHI010000100.1 GCA_013285655.1 Bacteroidota bacterium | reverse complement strand
CAGACATATAACCATTTGGACAGGCTTTGCAACAGCACAAACCTATGGCTGGGGAATTCCTTTGGGCTTCACTTTCACGGTGGGTAAACACATTCAGTTTTATACGGGTACAAATGATATTACAGCCTTTATACGGCCGCGAGATGCCGATGTATCAATTGCCGGATGGGCATTCAGGTATAACCTGTAATAGCTATGAACTCGGGGTTAGCTCAGAAAAAAAACGGCACAAAACGGCATATTTTGTGGAGTCAATGATTACGAGGCGGAGCTACTTCAAAAAGTGAATGATCTTTTCAGCTAACTCTTTACCAATGCGTTGCTGAGCTTCTTCGGTAGAACCTGCAATATGTGGTGTTAAAGATATTTTTTGATGATGCAATATTTCTTCACTTGGAGCCTTTTCATCTTCAAAAACATCCAAAGCTGCATGTGCAACATGTCCTGAGGTTAATCCCTTGAGCAGGGCCTGTTCTTCAATAACTCCGCCACGCGAAGCATTTACCAGCATCACACCTTTTTTCATTTGCTTGATTTCTTTCTCCGTTATAAGCTTTCCCCCCGGTACGTGTAGCGAGATGAAGTCACTCTTGGCAAGCAATTCATCCATTGGGCCCGTTTTGATATTTACATTTACCTTTTGAGAACCATTCAATACTATTTCAAGGTTAGCTTCCGGAAGAAAAGGGTCGAATGCAAGAATATTCATACCCATGGCCAGCCCAATTTTACCAAGGCACTGGCCTATTCTGCCAAAGCCAATAATGCCCAATGTTTTTCCGGCAACTTCAGTCCCTTTGGAATATTTTTTCTTCAATGCTGCAAATTCTGTATGGCCTTTAACAGGCATGTTGCGGTTGGAATCGTCCAGCGAACGGGCCATGGTAAAAATGTGCGCCATCACCAATTCTGCAACCGATAAGGAAGATGCAGCAGGGGTATTTACAACCTGTATGTTTTTCTTTTTGGCGTGTTCAACATCAATATTATCCATACCTACTCCACCGCGTGCAATCAGCTTCAGGGATGGGCAGGAATCGATAAGGGCTTTATCTACACGGGTAGCGCTGCGCACCACCAAGGCAACAAAATTTTCAGCATTAATTACTTCCGATAATTCATCCTGGGCTACTTTTTCAGTGACCACCATAAAGCCTTCTTTTTCAAGCATACGGATTCCTTCTTCTTCCATTCCGTCGTTAGCCAATATCTTTTTCATCTTAATAAATGTCTTTGGAGAAATTATTGCGTTATCCGTTTTTCTTTTCAAAATCTTTCATCACATCTACCAGTGCCTGCACATCTTCTATGGTCAGCGCATTATACATAGATGCCCGGTACCCGCCCACATCGCGGTGACCTTTAATACCTACTATTCCCGCCTCTTTCCACATCTTATTAAATGTTTCTTCCAGTTCGGGCTTGGTAAGCAGGAAGGTGGCATTCATCCAGGAACGGTCTTCTTTTACAACGGTTCCAGTAAAGAGGGAATTGCGGTCTATTTCCGAATACATCAGTTCCGATTTCTTGCGGTTTATTTCTTCTATCCAGGCAAGTCCTCCATTTTTTTTGAGCCATCTCATAGTCAGCATGCAAACGTAAACAGAGAATACAGGAGGCGTATTGTACATAGATTCTCCTTTAATATGCACTTGATAATCGAGCATGGAGAACATTTTTCTTCCTGTTTTCCCAAGGAGGCTTTCTTTTACAATAACCATAGTAGCACCTGCGGCACCCATATTTTTCTGGGCTCCCGCATAAATGAGGGAGAACTTGCTGAAGTCTATTTTTCGGCTGAAAATATCGGATGACATATCGCATATCACCGGTATAGGTGAATCAGGGAAATGATGCATCTGTGTTCCGTATATGGTATTGTTGGATGTTATATGCAGGTAGTTTGCATCCGTTGGAATAGCATAACCCTTCGGTATATAACTAAATTTTTTGTCTTCGGATGAGGCTATAACATTGATGTTTCCAAGCTGTTTAGCTTCTTTAATGGCCTTGCTTGCCCATACCCCTGTATTCAGGTAAGCTGCTGTGCCGTCTGTTTTAAGCAGGTTGCTTGGAACCATTGCAAATTGCAGGCTTGCACCTCCGCCTAAAAATAAAACCTGGTAATCGCTGCCCAATCCCATAAGCTCCTTCACGAGTGAACGGGCTTCTTCCATAATGGCCATAAAGTCTTTATCGCGGTGCGAAACTTCCAGTATGGATAAACCTATATTGTTGATGTTAAGAACTCCGGCTGCAGCCTCTTTAATAACCTCGGCAGGAAGGATTCCCGGCCCTGCACTAAAATTGTGTTTCCCTTTCATAAAATAAGAGCAAATAATTAATGATACAAAGGTACAAAAACCCTATTAATGGGGTGTAGAATAAATTACCTTTTTATTTGCATCATGTGTGGAATTTTGAGGCGCATCCTCTTTCGTATCACTGGGATTGCGGGCTTCCACGTTTGACACGAAGTTCCAGGTTCCGTTTTTCCATTGCAACCCGTCTACATCAAAACTTGGCCCGTAATACTGGTGCTGGCCCTGAAGTCCTTCTTCCGTAGGGGCCAAACGGTCAAATAATATCATTTTTTGGGAATCATCGTACTGCAGTGACATTGACACCTGGGCTGAATATTCAAAGATCATTCTTTTAGGATTTCCCTTGGAAGCAGGTAACTTAACAAAGATGGGTTTGCCAAATGTAGGTACTCCCTCCGGGCTGAAAGTGATTATATCAATAACTTTCCGGGTAATAAGCTTGTTGTATCCTTGCCAGGCCAGAACTGTATACATCGAACTGCCTTTTTCTTTTATTATTTTGTAATAAAGCATACCAATCCATTTAGCGGGTGTGCAGGTTGCCGATTTGGGATTAGGAAAATCAGCAGAATGGTCTTCCAGTAAAAATAAGTCATACTTTTTTTTCCGGGCATTGTAGGATTGGATGAATCCATAATACCCAAACGTACACCCCGATTTAGGAACATCCCAGGTTATTAACCGGAATTGCCTGTCCGGTGACATTTCTTTTCCAATGGTACGAAGGGAATCAAAGGGATAATTAAAAGAGCCCGGTAACAGAAGGGCTTTATTCATCAGGTTGAGTAGTTGGGTGTTTGCTGCATCTTTTTCCTTATCTGTACGGGCATTTATCCGCACATATTGTAAAGACCGCATAGAGTCTTCGTAAACTTTTAACAAGGAAGCAGAATCAAATGGGGAACCGGCATGCCCCTTTAATGGACTCATAAGGAACATACCTAAGACAGAAATAACAAAAACTATTTTAATACGCATACGAAGTATGATAGTGTACTATTCTAACGTAACAGACAAAAAACAGATACGGGAATTGGTTGTATGAAAGCTAATAGAATATCCTTATGCTTCATTCTTAGCTTATATCTTATCTTTTTTGGGGTGGAAGAGGGGGCTCGAACCCCCGACCCTCAGAACCACAATCTGATGCTCTAACCAACTGAGCTACATCCACCATAAATTTCAGGGGTGCAAATATAATCGTTTATATGATTTGTCAAGAAGCCTAGTTTTATAAGACGCCTATCCTACCGGGTAAGGGTATATCTTGTTTATTTCGTAACTTTATAGCATAAAATAATCATATGGATATGAACACTGACCAGCCATTAAAAGCCCTGAAGGCTCAAATACTGGAATATATTGAGCTTAAAACAGAGTTAGCCCGCCTTTCATTGGTTGAATATGTGGCCAAAATAGCTTCCTTTATTTTTGCCGCCATTGTAGGTATGATAATAATTTCCCTCGTTTTCCTTTCTGTATTCATTGCCATATCTTTCTTTATAGGACAATGGCTGCACAGCTATGGCTTAGGGTTTTTGATTTCCGCAGCAATTTATTTGCTTATGCTTTGGTACTTTGTCACTGTGGGCAGAAAAAAAGTGCAGAATTTTATGATAAAAAAGATAGTAGAGCAAACCTCAAAAAGCGAGTAATATGGCAGCGAAAAAAAATGCACTGGAAGAATTACAAAGCCGCAAAGCCGAACTCACCCTTAAGTGCAAAGCCAAAGGGGAAGAAATAAGCCAGCAGACGGATTATATAACCGAACACTTTGGTGAAATTGCCATTAAAAGCATTATCGGAGACCGGTTTAAAAAGGGTAAAGAGAAGAAGACTGAAATAATAGAACTTTTAATTGCAGAAGGTATTGATGCTGCAGTTAACATACAGAAAGACCCACATGATATTAAAGATAAACTCATTGGAGCACTTAAAAAATCTGCTTCGGGAATACTGACTCTTTTCTTTAAATAAGAGATTAAAAAGCACCATAAAAAAGCCCGCCTGCTAGGTGGGCTTTTTTATGATAAGAAGGTGAGGTTTTTACTTGATAATAGAGACGTTACCTACATAGGAATGTTGAACATTCATAGCATCGGTGACTATTATTTTATATACATATCCATCTTCCTGTTGAACAGTTGTACCGGTACCCACGGTACCTTTCCAGCCCTGGTTTATATCGGTAGTGTGGAACAACTGCATACCCCAGCGGTCGAAAATATACATTTCAAAGCTCTTGATATATT
>JABDHI010000099.1 GCA_013285655.1 Bacteroidota bacterium | reverse complement strand
TAAGAATGAAAAGGCCTTCATTAATTATAGCGCGGAAAGAGTTGCAGGTGTTCTTTGACTCACTTGTGGCTTATATATTGCTTATTACATTCCTGGGGTTTAGTGGTTTTTTTACCTGGGTTTATTTCCGCGATGTGTTCTTTACCAAACAAGCCAGCCTTGTTTCCTTTTTCGATACGGCCTACTGGACGTTGTTCTTCTTTATTCCTGCACTTACCATGAAAATGTTGGCAGAAGAAAGCAAGACAGGTACCATAGAATTATTACTCACCAAGCCGGTTACAACCTGGCAAGTATTGTGGGGGAAGTTTTTAGCTTGCTTTATGTTAATTGCAATTGCATTGTTGTTCACACTGCCTTATTTCTTTACAGTAATGAAGTTGGGCAATGTAGATAAGGGCGTTGTTTTGTGCGGTTATCTTTCGTTGTTATTAATGAGTGCTGCCTATATAAGTATTGGTTTATTCGCCAGTAGTGTTACCAATAACCAAATAGTAGCTTTATTACTTTCATTATTCATAGGTGTTTTCCTGCATAAGTTATTTAGCATATTTGCTTTGGCATTGAATGGTGCGTCAGGCGAATTCATAAGCTACCTGAGCCTCGAAAGTCATTACGATTCTATTGCACGTGGTGTGATAGACAGCAGAGATGTTATTTACTTCCTGAGTATTGTTTTTGTAGGAATGGTTATGGCAGAAAGCTCATTGGCTAAACGAAGCATATCGGAATAAGTTATGAAGAAGAGACAGAGTTTAACTACCGGCGCTTTACTTATTGCAGCAATTGTTATTGTTGTCAATATCATTTCATATACATTTTTCTTCAGGCTTGATTTTACCCGCGATAAACGCTACACCCTCAGCAGCGCAACCCTCGACCTGCTAAAGAACCTGAAACAACCTGTAACGGTTACTGCATATTTCTCTGAGAATATGCCTCCGCAGATAGAAGAAGGACGCAAGGAATTTAAAGATCTTCTTTCAGAATATGCGGCACGCTCGGGTAATAAGGTTGTCTATAATTTCATTAACCCGAACAAGAGCGATTCACTAGAGAAGGAAGCAGCTAAGAATGGGGTAGAACCTAAGACGATTAACGTTAGGGAGAAAGATGAGATGAAGGCTCAGCGAGCTTTCCTGGGTGCTGTAATAAAGTATGGCGACAAAACAGAAGTACTACCTTTTATACAACCCGGTGGCCCGAACGAATATGAATTATCGACCAGTATAAAAAAATTAACACTTACTAAAAAGCCATTTGTTGGCTATTTACAAGGTCATGGTGAACCACCAATGCAGGCTATGCAGCAGGTAAATGCAGAGTTAAATGTGCTATACAATTACCAAAACGTAACGCTGAGTGATACCACAACTATCCCTACCGATTGCAAGGCATTAGTATTGGTTGACCCAAAGGATACGTTTAAAGCCAGCCAATTAAAGCAGTTAGATGATTATTTAGCTAAGGGTGGCCGCATATTTATGGCCTATAGTGGCTTGGATGCTGACTTGCAAAGTGGCATGGGTAAACTTTCCGGTACGGGACTTACGGCATGGTTGGCAAGTAAGAATATTGTATTAGATCCTAAGTTTGTAATCGATGCACGTTGCGGAAGCATTAATGTTCCGCAGAATTATAATGGCATGCAGGTTTATCAACAAGTAAACTTCCCATACCTGCCCATAATTACGAATCTGTCAAGCCACCCAATAACACAGGGCTTAAGTTCATGTATGTTACAATTTGCTTCAGATATACATTACACTGGAGATACCAACAAAGTGAAGTATGTTGAGTTGGCACACACATCTGATAAAACAGGATTATTGAATGCACCGCTTACTTTCCAAATACAACACCAATGGGTACCTGCTGAGTTCCCACTGTCGAATGTTCCGGTTGCGGCAGCTATATCAGGTATTGGTGGCAATAAAGATGCGCGCATAGTAGTAATATGCTCGGGTGCTTTTGCCGTTAATGGCACAGGCCAGCATCCTATGCAGCAGGAACAGGATAATATTGACCTGCTTGTTAATTCAGTTGACTGGTTATCGGATGACACAGGATTAATTGAATTACGCAGCAAAATGATCAAGACAGCTCCACTTATTGATATTAGCGATTCTGCTAAACAAATACTGCGTTATTTGAACTTCTTATTGCCAATACTATTGGTAATCATATATGGTTTTATCAGGTTCCAGGTTAAAAAGAAGCAGCGTATAAAACGAATGGAAGAGGTATATAATTAACTCACCCCTTAATCCCTCTCTATCAAACAAAGAGGGGAAAAGACAAGAACCATGACAGGAATAGCATTAATAAAACTTCAGCAACTTATCCCTTCTCTAAGGATAGAGAAGGGGGAGGGGATGAGTATAAATAATCTATGATAAAGAAGCTTAACAACAAACAGCTTTTACTCATACTGCTTGCATTAGCAGTCGGCTATGGCATTAGTGCGTATCTCCGGAATAAAAAAGGTGAGAATACTTTCCACACCAATATTATACCCAAGATAGATTCGAACAAGCTTACCACATTTTACATATATCCTAAGCTTAAGCAGGCAAAGCCAATTCGTTTTGATTTAAAGGGTAAAACATGGATGGTTTCGCAAGATGGTATTACTTCAAGAGCTGAAGAACGTTCTCAACAATATATTATCAAGCTAATCGAAGGTATTACTCCCGACAGGCTTGCAGCTAATGATCCGGCCCAATGGAAAGACTTTGATGTGACCGATTCTGCCGGAACACGTATTGTACTTTTAAATAAAGCCGATACGCTTATTGATCTGTTGGTTGGTAAGTTCAGTTACAATACACAGCAACGCAAGGCCATGAGCAGTGTGCGTATTCATGGTCAGAACGAAGTATACAGTGTTGATGGCTTTCTGACCATGAATGTAGCCAACGATTTTGTATCATGGAGAGACAGGCATTTGGTTACCGGTGAACCACAAACCTGGATGAAGCTGACCTATACCGGAGATAATAGCTATACGGTTACCCACGATTTACAGAAAGGCTGGTTAGTAGATAATCAGAGGGCAGATTCTGCAACAACAATTCAGTTATTACAAAAACTATCAATGCAAAACTACGGCAGCTTTGTAGATAACTTTGACACCAATAAAATGCAGGCTGCTTACACACTTAAGGTAGAAGGCGCCAATATACCAACCTTTGTGCTTAAGGCTTATCCGTCTGCTGATACAGCCAGTCAGTATGTAATAACATCTAGCCTTAATCCTGGCGCCTATATGAATGGTAAGAACCAGAATATGTTCCGCAGTATATTTATAACGAAGGATGCATTCTTCCAACATACCGTAACGGCTAAACCAATGGCAGCAACGCCTAAGGCTAAAAGCAAAAAGTAAATTTTCAGCAGTTAAACTTGCCTTTTCGGGCCCTTTCTTTATATTTGATACACTAATACTTACTCATGATACCATTCGAAAGTACCGACTGGCTGCACATTCCGGCTGAAGAACATAGAGGCGAAACAGGTATAGCTACCTGGCGTACCGTCCAATACGATAAACTACGAGTTCGTATGGTTGAATACTCAGCCAATTATCGGGCAGACCATTGGTGCGAAAAAGGCCATGTGGTGTATTGCGTTAAAGGCGAATTTATGTCGCACCTGAAAGATGGCAGTACCCATTTGCTTACCAAGGGTATGAGCTACCAGACTACCGACAATAAAGAAAACCCACATCTTTCTACTTCAAAAATAGGTTGCACCTTATTTATTGTTGATGGTGAGTTTTTGAAATAAATCTTGAATAAACTATAACCTAATATTTATATGAGCCGTATTGTCCATTTTGAAATACCATCTGATAATCCTGAAAAGGCAGTTGAGTTTTACCAAACCGTATTTGGCTGGAAATGTAACAAGTGGGGCAATATGGACTATTGGCTTACCACAACGGGCGAGGATAATAAGCTGGGTATTAATGGTGCCATTATGAAAAGGACTCACCCGCAACAGCCCCTTACCAATTCAATAGGAGTGACAGATATTGATACCGTTATTAAAACCATTGAGGCCAACGGAGGTAAAATGGTGGTTCCTAAAACGCCTATACCCGGTGTAGGTTACTATGCCTATTTTATTGACATTGATAAGAACATTATGGGCATAATGAGCAGAGATAAAGAGGCGAGATAGTCCCGTTATCTGACAATTAATTAGTTAATTATTTGGCAAATGCGCCACTCTGTCCCATTTCACATCTTTGGCATAGTTTTTGAAGATATGCCGCTTGGAGTGGTATAATAGAATCTGGTCAGGAGAGCCTGACGGTTTTGGATTATATTTGCATCCCTTTAAGAATAAATACGCCTATGAAAGACAAAGAAAAAGAACATAACGAAACAGTAAACCCTGAAAAGGAAGGTTCTGAAAACCTGGCTACTGAGCAAAAGGAAGAAACCAAGCTGGTTGATGATATAGAAGCTAAAATAAAAGAGCTTAACGATAAATATACCCGTCTTTATGCCGAGTATGACAACTACAGGCGTCGTACGGCTAAGGAGAAGATAGAACTTATTACATCGGGTGGAGTAGATGCTATACTTAGCTTTT
>JABDHI010000098.1 GCA_013285655.1 Bacteroidota bacterium | reverse complement strand
TCCAGTTCTAGTAATGAGTTTGGGTTAATTGTATTTGGATTGTTGCCTATTTTAACCTGGGCAAAAGCAGTAGCTATTCCGAAGAATAAGAGCATTGAGGTGAGGATCTTTGTTTTCATGTTGTTTAATTTTAACCAAAAGTAGGCCCTGCAAATGCCATTGACTGTCAGCATGTAACCAACCACCCCAACTTGGTAATGAACCCAGAAAACTATGTTATGAAATAAACCAGGCAGCTAACCGGTCGAATCTCTATTTTTGCCTCATGGGTCATTTATTAGCCATAAATTTAAACCAATGCCTGGGTGGTATATCTGTCGGCCTGGGTATGTTAGCTTATACTATATACATATCGGGCATACTTAATAACAAAACAAAACCCCACGCTTTTTCGTGGCTGCTATGGACAATAACCACGGCAGTTGTATTTATTGCACAAACTGCAAAAGGGGCGGGTGCCGGCTCATGGTCTACCGGATTTACTTGTATAGTTTGCCTAGCCATTGGTATTATATCTTTATTCAAATACGATAAAGCCTATACCCTAACTGATATTCTATTCATTGGAATAGCCCTACTAGCATTATTACCCTGGTTTTTTACAAAGAACCCTACAACTTCAGTTATTCTTATAGCAGGTATTGATGTTATTGGATATGGGCCGACACTCCGCAAAAGCTATTATCACCCCAATGAAGAAAAGGCCATTTCGTTCGGGCTTAATTCAGCCAAACACCTGATTTCTTTATTAGCACTGCAAAGCTATGTGGTAGCAACATGGATATACCCTGCTTCGCAAATATTCATGAATGGGTTAGTACTAGCAATTGTACTGATAAGAAAAAGTCAATTAGCTAAAAAGGAGAAGTGTAGTTGAATAATTGCTTAAAGAGAGCTTACTTCCTGAATGCTCTTTTTGTATTCATCTTTTAGCCGTGCAATGATTTCTTCGCAGCTAAGTATATCTTCAATCAACTCTACCGACTTACCCGCGCACCATAGGCGTTTATAGTTATTAGGCAAAACAGATTCTTCTAATCTTTTCATGCCACGAATCTGTACCAACATTTTAAACCATTTCTTGGTACGTTTGTTATTACTCATTGCCCTCTCAAACCACGATTGGGTATAACCCATCTTTTTAGCTTCGGCTGTATCAATAATAGTACATGGGGTACCCGATAATTTAGTAGTCATAACAATATCATCCATGCCAGCATTTAAAATGGCTTGTTTGTATGCATCATTTACCATGCATTCTTTACTGCTAATAAAGCGTGTGCCTATTGAGGCTCCATCAGCACCCAAAACACGCACCGATAACAAACCAGCGCCGGTTGCAATACCACCCGCTGCTATAACCGGCTTATCTGGAAAATTACTTTTTAAGGATGGCACAAGAACCTGTAATGGATTTGGCCCTGCGTGGCCACCTGCACCCTGCCCCACTGCTATAAAGCCATCACAACCTTCATCATAACATTTTTGTGCATGTGTTATATTCGTAACATCACAAAAAACTTTAGCGCCATAACTTCTGGCAGCAGCAATAACTTCTTTAGGGCTTCCCAACGATGTAATATAAAAAGGCACTTTTTTATCGCTGCAAATCTTAAGGTGTTTTTGGTAAAGTGGGTTGCTTTTTTGCGTTATTAAGTTAACACCATAATTACCATTCGGAAAATTACCTTTAGCCGTGTTTAGTTCATCCAGTAAAGTCCCAAGCTCTCCTTCTTTTCTATAATTAAGTGAAGGAAATGTTGCCATTACTCCACCTTTCATTCCGGCAATTAACATTTCTTTATTACTAACCAAAAACATTGGGGCCATTATAACGGGAAACTCTATGTCAAGCAACTCGGCCAACACTTTACTATTCATCATCTTAGGTAATTTGCCTTTCAAATATATATATGTTTGCAGGTAGAACAATAAAATTAGTTCAATCTCATGAATAAACTGAATGCTTTGGTTCAAAAGGCGAAGAATTCGGCCTTCTACTTATGGCTACTTAATGTAATTCTGCTCCGCACAGTACCATTTAATAAACCGCATAAGCTTAAAATAACCAAGCTTACCGATGATGAAATAACCATCACTGCCATAAACAAATCATACAACCACAACCATATTAAAGGTATACACGCATGCTTATTGGCTACGTTGTGCGAATATGCCTCAGGCCTTAGCCTAACTATGTACTTACCGGCCGGTGAGTACCGCATTATACTAAAAACTATAAACATGACCTACCACTATCAGGCGAAAATGGATGTCTCGGTAAAATTTAAGTTAGATAAGCAGGAAATTGAAAAAACAATTTTAACTCCGTTACAAAGTCAGGAGGCAATCTTCAGAGAATATACTGTTGAAGGATACGACACAGCAGGCAACCACATTTGCACCGGTTTAATTAACTGGCAAATAAAAGCCTGGAAAGATGCTAAAATGAAAGTCAGTTAATTTTGCAGTTGCTTATAAAAGTCTAACAATCGGGAAGTATGACTTTTCAATGACAGTTTCTCCCTATTTTGGTAAAGGTTATTTATTTGCTCATCATACGGAATCGCACAAATAAGCTTACGAATATCTTTAAAGTCTTCCTTCGTCGGTATAACTATACCTAATTTATACCGTTCCACTAACCAACTTTGGTATCTGACATCCTGGCTAACAAGTATGGGTATACCCGCTTCAACATAATTGAACATCTTTAAAGTTGTAGCATACTTATGCTTTAAATCAGACTGACCCGAATTGACCTTGAAGAACGGCATAATGCCATAATGATATTTAGAAAGTTCTTTACCCAAATCTTGCTGTGAAACCGCCAGATGAAAATGGAAGTATGGGTTCTCTTTTGCAATTTGCTCATACTCTATATAATCAGCCTTTAGAATTGAAGGGCTAGGATATATATGGAAATGTATTTTTTGCTTCGCTAGATAATCTATCAACCAATGAAACTGAACTGAACCATAATGTACCTTATCTCGGTGCGAACCCATTACACCACCTGCATAAACCAAGTGTATATCATCAGCAGTAAATGACTTTGGAGTAGAACAGAAATAGTCGTTATCTGCATACAATGGAAAAAAAAGTCGCTTTTTCTTATCTTTCACTTCCCACATCCTTCTAGCCACAGCCGGTTCGAGTGAATGGGCAATAATACCGTCAGATTTCTGGAAGCAGAGCTTCTCGTATGGTAGCTCATCTTTAAGCCAACTCAGTGTAGAATCATGTCCATAATAAAGTACAAACACATCTTGGTAATCTGTAATAACCGCTGATGCGGGATGGTACTTTTTTGAAGTTTCAAGAGCAATGTAGGGGTATTTACTTTTAGGTGCAAAGCCATGCAAAATATAGGGGGCAGGTAAATTTCTTATTATTCTTTTTAAATGCCATTTGTTCCGAAAGAGAATGGTATAATTAATATCTTCATTAGAGTATTTCTCTACAAATCCTCTTTCATGGCAGAGTAGTATTGTAGTAAATGATTCATATTTTTTACACCACTTAGCTAACCGGGCAATCCGCGGAGGTAGAAACTCTCCCACATATATTATTATTTTGGTATCATCCGCGTTAACTCTGGTATTAGCCACGGGTGCATTAACGCTCCACAATAAAGCATCCCAGCCCGAAGTTACCTTATCATAAATAAACCATTTTAGTTTATCTATAAATACGTATAAATTATTCAGTTTAGGCATCTGTTATACTTTCGATTCAGGAGCAAAGAATTTAATTTTCGTGTAATTGTATATAAGATCGTTCACATCCTTCGAAAGCTTAAAGTACAATACGGCACCGCCATACAAAACCGTAATAACTGTTGATCTCACTGCAATATCGACATACTTATTATGCAGATAAGGTATTTGTGATACAATGACCCAAACGGCAACCGTAATAATTAACACCCAAAGGCAATTAATTGTGAATGGCTGCATTTTATAATAATACTGCACAAAAATAAGACGTAACAAATTATATAGTGCTATACTACAAAGCGTTGCCAGGGCCGCACCCAATATTCCATACATAGGTATTAACACAAGATTCATTGAAACAGTAGCAATAATTAAGAAAAGCATAAACCATAAGTCTGATTTGTATTTTTTTGAAGTAACAATAATATAGCCATTTAAGCCTGTTGCCATATCAATATATTTGGCCAATGCTAAAAAGAGGAAAGTGTATTTCGCTGTATAATAATCTTTTGGCATAAATCTAAAAATACAATCTATATTACACCATAGTCCTAAGAACAATAAACCACCCAATACCATATCAACCAGCGAGGCTTTTTCATAAAGATCGCGCATCCCTCTCATATCCCTTTCTTTCCAGTAACGTGCAATAATCGGGTGAGATATCTTCTGAATGGAACGATATGGCAGCGTCATTACCATAGCAATTAAAAATACGGTTGTATATATTCCGGCCTGCCCTAAATCAAGCTTTGCCGCTACCATTAGGGCATCTATATTAACAAGGACTGTACCGCCTAAAGCACTCATAATGGTGAATATACCATACACCATAATAATTTTTAAGAGCCTTCTGAATTTAACACTCTTAACCGGTTTAAGAAAAAGTTGCTTAAGGTATGCAATGTAAGCCAGAAGTATTAGTGCTATTAGGC
>JABDHI010000097.1:2989-4688 GCA_013285655.1 Bacteroidota bacterium | reverse complement strand
TTTGTCTAACAACATAAGTAACATCATCTGAATTACGTTGCTGCCATTTACCAATTAGCCTGTTATCTATTTTAACAGCATTGGGTATGTCAATAGTTACATCTGAATTGTAAGGGCAGGCTGTAAATAAAATACTGCAGCAAAAAAGGGCAATTAACAAGTACTTGTTTTTCATGTTTTTTATGAGTTAAACGGTTTCGGGCAAATATATTATTTTAGTTATAAGTAATTGTTAATCAACAAAATCTAAAACCATACAGGTATAAAAAAAGTCCCACCGAAAACTCGGGGGACCTTTCCATATTCATTATCAAACTTAATTATTCAGCAAGTACAATAACCTTATCGTTTCGCACTTCCATTATTCCACCTTTAATATCAAAAAAGTGTTCTTTTTTAGCCATATCGCGCACCTTAACCTGGCCTGCTTTCAAAGCGCTTATCATAGGAGCATGGTTTCTTAAAATACCTGTCCTGCCCATTTCGCCAGGCACATCAAGGTATTCAGCGTCGCCACTGAAAAGTTTTTTATCCGGTGTCAAAATTTCTACGTTCATTTTTTCAGTTTGTAAAGTTCTTAAAGTTTGTAAAGTTCTTAAAGTTCATAGGCTTTATACTTTATGAACTTTTTACTTTATAAACTTATTTCGCTTCAGCTAAAATCTTCTTACCCTTTTCAATAGCTTGTTCAATGTTACCTACCAGGTTAAACGCTGCCTCAGGATATTCATCAACCTTACCATCCATGATCATGTTAAAGCCCTTGATGGTATCTTCAATGCTAACGAATTCGCCCTTTAAGCCGGTAAACTGTTCAGCCACAAAGAAAGGTTGTGATAAGAAACGTTGTACACGACGAGCGCGCGATACCACCAGCTTATCTTCTTCTGAAAGTTCATCCATACCAAGAATGGCGATGATATCTTGTAATTCTTTATAACGTTGTAATATCATTTTCACACGTTGTGCAGTGTTGTAGTGAGCATCGCCCAATACAGCAGGAGACAAAATACGTGATGTAGAATCCAAAGGATCCACAGCAGGGTAAATACCCAACTCAGCGATCTTACGGTTCAATACGGTTGTAGCATCTAAGTGGGCAAATGTAGTAGCAGGCGCAGGATCGGTCAAGTCATCCGCAGGTACATACACCGCTTGTACCGATGTAATTGAACCACGTTTGGTTGAAGTGATACGCTCTTGCATCAATCCCATTTCACTTGCAAGTGTAGGCTGGTAACCCACAGCTGATGGCATACGGCCAAGCAGCGCAGATACCTCAGCACCCGCTTGTGTAAAACGGAAAATATTATCTACGAAGAAAAGAATATCACGGCCTTGTCCATTATCTTCACCATCGCCATCACGGAAATATTCAGCCATAGTTAAACCAGAAAGTGCTACACGAGCACGGGCTCCAGGAGGCTCGTTCATCTGACCGAACACCAGGGTAGCTTTTGATTCTGCTAAAGCTTTGGTATCTACCTTTGATAAATCCCATCCGCCTTTTTCCATAGAGTGTTTAAACTCATCACCATATTTTATAACGTCAGATTCGATGAACTCACGTAATAAGTCGTTTCCTTCACGGGTACGTTCTCCAACACCGGCAAATACTGATAAACCAGAGTATGCCTTTGCAATGTTGTTAACCAATTCCATAATAAGTACGGTTTTGCCTACACCGGCACCACCGAAC
>JABDHI010000097.1:0-2979 GCA_013285655.1 Bacteroidota bacterium | reverse complement strand
TTTACCACCCTTTGCATATGGTTCTAAAAGGTCGATAACTTTAATACCTGTATATAATACTTCAGTTGAAGTAGAAAGATCTTTAAACGGAGGAGGTTCGCGGTGGATAGAATATCCGCCTTCGTTGCTCATGGTGTTGATACCGTCGATAGCATCACCAACCACATTAAACAACCTGCCTTTAATTTTATCGCCGGTAGGCATGGTAATAGGCGCACCCAATGCAGTTACTTCTACGCCCCTTCTCAAACCATCGGTCGAGTCCATGGCAATAGTACGTACTGTATCTTCACCAATATGCTGTTCGCACTCAAGTATAATCTTCTGACCATCAGCCCTGAATACTTCGAGAGCATCAAAAATATTAGGAAGGGTTGTACCTTCAAATCTTACGTCGATAACAGGTCCTATTATCTGAACGATTTTGCCTTTTTTGGTAGCAGTTGTCATAGCGAAAATGTTATTTTTTAAAAGTGGTGCGAAGATATAATATTTTTTATGCTTCCAATAGCTTTATCAAATTTTTAATTTTGCACAGTTTTTAACAGTATTGGGTATTGGGATTTTAGTCTTGAGAAAAGACTATTTTATCCCCATTACTCAATTCTCAGTACTCAATACTACATTACATGAAACTATATAATTCAATAGACGAATTTGCCGCCGCGGGAATAAACAAAACAATAGTAACCACGGGCACTTTCGATGGGGTACACCTGGGCCATCAAAGCATATTAAAAAGGCTTAAGGAATTGTCGGCAAAACAGCAGGCAGAAAGTGTGCTACTAACCTTTAGCCCACACCCCCGCACAGTACTTTTCCCCGACGGAGAACCCATGCACTTTCTTTCGACTTTTGCCGAAAAGGAAGCCAGGCTTAGAGAAGCTGGGGTTCAACACCTTATTGTACATCCATTTACTATAGACCTTGCCAAGGTATCGGCCTATAATTATGTGCGCGATATATTGGTTGGTAAATTGCATATAAAAGGCATGGTTATTGGGCACGACCACCGTTTTGGACGTAACCGCGAAGGGTCTATTAAGGAATTAAAGGAGTGGAGCCCCGTATTGGACTTTGATGTTGAAGAAATAGTGCCGTTTAAAATAGGCGATATAACTATAAGTTCGAGCAAAATACGCCGTGCAATTGCGGCAGGCGATATGCAAACAGCCAATAATTTCCTTGGGTATACCTACTCTATAAAGTCGAAGGTGGTACACGGTTTAAAACTGGGAAGTACAGAACTCGGTTATCCCACCGCCAACCTTGATATAGATGACAAGAACAAAATAATTCCCGGAGATGGCATTTACGCTGTTTATGCTAATTATGAAGGGAAACGATATAAGGGCATGATGAGCATTGGCATGAATCCTACCGTGGAAGGAAAAGGACATAGCATGGAAGTAAACATGTTTGACTTTAACCAAAACATATACGGTAAAGACCTTGAAGTATCGTTTTACAAAAAAATACGGAACGAGGAGAAATTTACCGGTATGGAGGCCTTAAAGAAACAATTAGACAAGGACAAAGAAGTAAGCCTGAATTTACTGCCTTAATTCTTGCACGGGCATGCAGGCGACATTTCAATATCGCAGTGAGGCAGGTACGATTTTATAGTATTCTGCGTTTCCTGATTAATCAGCATATCACGCAGATCGAAGAAACGAAGATTAACCAATTTACTTAGGGATGCAGGATAATAACCGATGTTATCGCCCCACATATCCAGGTACTTTAATTTAGTAAGGCCACCAATAGCATCGGGTATAGCATCCAAATCATCTCGGCTCATAATAAACCATTGAAGGTTAGTGAGCAGGCCTATTTGAGGAGGTAAGGTATCAATACTGTTATGCGATAAAATGAGCATTTGAAGATTGGTTAGTTCACCGATCCATGCCGGTAGTTTTTTGAGTTTATTTTTACTCAAATCAAGACATTGCAGGTTTTTAAACTGCCTTATTTCTTCAGGTACTTCAGTAAGTTTTTTCTTGATCAGTACCAGCTTAACAACTTTATCAGTATTCAATTTCGCCTCATCAATAGAGGTGTAGCCCTTCATAGTATCCAGCGAAAGGGAGTCGAGCATTTGGGCAGAGCCAAGTTTAAAAGAAAAGAGAAGAAGAAACAAAACCAGAGTTCTCATCATGCAGATGAATACATTTGACCACAAAGTTGGGAATAAATAGCCACAGATTCACAGATTATAAAAATAATTCAATTCTCTTAAAATCACCACAGATTTAATCTGTGAATCCGTGGCTTATTTTAACTAATAAAATCCGTAGAGACCTGCTCAATCCGAATTATCCGCGTTCTATCAACCCCTATTGCTCTTTACCCTCGAATACACCCATAGCACAGAATTTGTCAAGACGTTTCTGTACCAATTTACCGGGCTCAAGCTTGCTTAGTTTTTCAATCTGTTTTATGATCTCGTCCTTTACATATTGAAAAGCCTCCTTAGGGTCAACGTGGGCACCACCCAATGGTTCTTTAATAATACCATCAATAAGTTTGTTGGCCAGCATATCATCCGCTGTAAGCTTTAGGGCTTCCGCTGCTTTTTCTTTAAAGTCCCAGCTGCGCCATAATATAGATGAGCAAGATTCAGGAGATATAACCGAGTACCATGTGTTTTCTAACATTAATACTTTATCGCCAATACCAATACCCAATGCACCGCCCGAAGCACCTTCGCCAATTATAATACATATAACAGGCACACGAAGGCGCATCATTTCAAATATATTGCGTGCAATTGCTTCTGCTTGTCCGCGCTCTTCAGCCTCTAAGCCTGGGTATGCACCCGGAGTATCTATCAAGCAAACAATTGGCATGTTAAACTTTTCGGCCAACTTAAATAAACGTAATGCTTTGCGGTATCCTTCAGGGTTAGGCATACCAAAATTCCTAAACTGACGAAGTTTAGTTGTATTACCTTTCTGTTGCCCAACAAACATAACACTG
>JABDHI010000096.1:4594-4837 GCA_013285655.1 Bacteroidota bacterium | reverse complement strand
TGCTGGGTTAGGTGTGGGCGCCGCTTTCATGGGGCTCAAGCCTATTGTTGAATTTATGACTTTTAACTTTTCGTTAGTAGCTATTGACCAAGTGGTGAACTCAGCTGCAAAAATGCTCGAAATGTCGGGCGGACAATTGCCTATGCCTATTGTGTTCCGTGGCCCTACCGGTTCTGCCGGTATGTTAGCTGCCCAGCATTCTAATTCGTTCGATAATTGGTATGCAAACTGTGCGGGCTTAAA
>JABDHI010000096.1:0-4584 GCA_013285655.1 Bacteroidota bacterium | reverse complement strand
ATGCTAAAGGCTTATTAAAATCTGCTATACGCGATGACGATCCTGTTGTATTTATGGAATCGGAGCAGATGTATGGCGATAAAGGAGAAATACCTGACGGAGAATATTTGATACCTATTGGTGTTGCTGATATTAAACGCGAAGGAACAGATGTAACCATTGTATCGTTTGGTAAAATAATGAAGGTGGCTTTGGCTGCTGCTGCTGAATTGCAGAAAGAAAACATCTCGGCTGAAGTAATTGATCTTCGTTCTATACGTCCTATTGACTATGCTACTGTTATTAATTCGGTAAAGAAGACCAACCGCCTGGTTATTTTAGAAGAGGCATGGCCATTAGGTTCTATTGCTACTGAAGTAGCATTTAAAGTGCAGAAGGATGCCTTTGATTACCTAGATGCTCCGGTGCGCCGAGTGACCTGCGCTGACGTTCCATTGCCATACGCCCCAACGCTTATTGAAGCTGCTATGCCAAATGTGCCTAAGCTGGTTAAGGTGGTGAAAGAGGTAATGTATATTGCCAAGTAAATAATAGTTAAAATAAAGCCTTATGAAAAAGTTGGTGTTCTTAGCTCTGATTGTAGCTACTTGTATTAGTGTGTATGCATTTAAAGTGGCGGGTCATGAAGACCCTTGTCCGAATGAAGGAAAGCCTAATCCTAAAAAGGGAAAGAGCGCTGTTTTGAAACCAAGAGAAAAGAACGTGAACAAGCATAAGAACAGGCAAAGCATACCCGGTGATGCGGATTATGATAAAACTGTGACCATTGAAAAGATGTATGACAGCAAGGATGATTCTATCTGGAATGAAGAGAATGCTGCATCTATTACCGGTTATGTTTTCAGGGCGGTAGATAATAATATGGAATCATGTAATTGCTATACAGAAGACAAAACAAAGTACAGTACCAATATTTACCTGTCTCCAACACCTATCGAAAAAAATACCCGCACAGCCGACTGTATTGTTGCAGTTATAATGCCTTATTCAAGAACGATAAACAAGGATTGGACTGCGGATTACGTTAATGAGAAACTAGTTGGTAAAAGAATAACAGTATCAGGTTGGCTTATATACGATATCGATCATAGTGTTGGTTCTATAATGACAAACAGCAATGGCACACAGCCAGAGAGGCGTACCATTTGGGGTATATGCCCAATGACTGATTTGAAAGTAGCTCAGTAAGAAAGTAAATTTAGTTAGGTACTCAAAGAAGTAAGTGAATCTTTAGTTTCTTTATTTACCCCAAACCCCTAAAGGGGCTTTAACTAGTACACGAATTTCAAAGCCCCTTTAGGGGTTTGGGGTAAAAGGAATAATTGCAATTTTAGTTGCTCGGTGCATGAAAGGTGGTAACACCAATCAACATATCGTAATAAATACCTACAGGGCGGTAATAGGCGTAAATAGTATATGTGTTCTCCGTTTCTGAATGGCTTCCTTCAATAACTGTGCAGTCTGCTACCTTTGAATGGTCTGGTAAAAAAGCATATTGATAATCGTAATATCCTTGTTTTAAATAAACATCAGCCACATATTCCTTCAGACTGTCTACAAAACGCATTTGTAATTCCCTCTTGCATTGCCAGTCCGAAATCTGCCCGAAAATATAAACGTTACCGGTAGTAAATGCAGTATCCATATCCAAATGGAAATGCACCGCAACATATTCTGAATTGATAGTACTGCTGTCGGCATCTTTTGTTTGTATCAGGTATTGGCCGTCAATATCGGGTATAGTGCTAAACTGGTCTTTAGTTCGCAGCTTATCATGCTTCAGGTCCACTTCAGGATAATCTAAATTAGGAACAAGTTTTGCCATATGTTCACTAATAAACTTTACGCTGGTCAGGTCTATATTCCTGAACTGGTTGCCGCCATCAAATTCATTGCCAAAGTCAGAATAATATTGGAGTGCAGTGTCTGTTATAAATTGAGGTTGAACATTCGTTATGGCATTATCCCAACGGCTGTTTTGCAATATGTATACCTGTAATGCATGAAATGGATCAAGTATCGGATATTGAACCGTATTGATACTGAACACTACTTCCTGTTTGGTGAACAGATCAGAGCCAACGCCCGGCCTTTCGCGAGCATTAATTCTCAGTTTGTCTTCGTACACCATAAAACGCCTTGTCAATACTACGCTATCAGGGTTATTATTAAGGTAAACCTTTAGCAAATAATTGCCTGATATAAGTAATTGTATATTCTTGTTAGGTATTGATATATGATAATGTGTATAGGCTTGTGATGTATTGAACGAAGTAGAATAGTCGGTCACAAAATCTTGCTCAAAGCCTTTTAAATAATCGAAGTTGTTAATGTCAGAAGGTTGCCAGTCAGCATCGCAATGTATAAAGGTGTAGTAATATGATTTGTAATCAGCATCCAGATCATCAAATTCAAGTTCCAGGTGTTGTCCAGAATGTAGTTTTATAATAGGGGGAGAGAATTTCCAACCCGTTTGGTGGAGTTGCACTGTTTTAATATTGTCATGGTAAACCCTATCCCTATACTGTGTTCTGGAGTTGTCTTTATAGGTAGCTCTATCGCTCTGGGCAACAACAGGTTGGCTTATGAAAAAGAGTGCTGGAAAAATAAAGGTAAAAAGACTAACTTTGCGCATCTTGTTGTATAACGGTTACAAATATATAATAGGTCAATAAACAAATACTATGAAGGTATATTTCGACAACGCGGCAACTACAGCTATCGACCCGGAAGTATTGAAAGAAATGGTGAAAGTACTGGGCACTAATTTCGGTAATCCTTCTTCCATACATTCTTACGGGCGTGAAGCTAAGGCTTTAATTGAAAAGGCAAGAAAAACCGTTGCCGGATATCTTAACGCTTCTCCGGCTGAAATATTTTTTACAGGTGGTGGTACCGAAGCCGATAATATGGCAATTCGTTCAACAATAGATAGTTACGACATTAAGCATATTATAACCAGTCCGCTTGAGCACCATGCTGTATTACATAGTGCTGAAGAAATACAGAGGGAAGGCAAAGCGAAGGTTAGTATAGTTAAGCTTCAAAAGAATGGTCACATTGATCTGCAAGACTTAGAAAGACTACTGAAAGAAAATAGCCGCTCATTGGTTTCATTAATGCACGCCAATAATGAAATAGGTAATCTATTGCCAATTGATGAAGTATCTGCACTATGTACCAAGTACGATGCGATTTTTCATTGCGATACGGTGCAATCGGTTTGCCATTACCCGTTAGACCTGCAAAAGACCAAAGTACATTTTATAGCTGCGGCTGCCCATAAGTTTCACGGGCCTAAGGGAGTAGGATTTATTTATATAAACGGCGATCTGAAGGTGCATCCTTTAATTTATGGCGGTGCACAGGAACGTAATATGCGCGGCGGCACGGAGAATGTTGCAGGTATTGTGGCATTGGCTAAAGCTATGGAAATGGCATATGCCGAAATGAAAGAGCATGCTGCGCACATACAAGGCATAAAAAATTACATGATCGAGAAACTCGAGAAAACTATTCCGGGTATTGAGCTAAATGGCGATGCAAAAGGACGTTCATTATATACTGTGCTTAATGTTATGTTCCCGCCGACCGAAGATGCTGAGATGCTTTTGATGAAATTAGATATAAATGGTATTGCCTGTTCTGCCGGAAGTGCTTGCACATCGGGTAGTTTAAAAGGCTCTCATGTAATTGAAGCCTTGGGTATCGACACCAGTTCTCGCCCGGTTATTCGCTTTTCGTTCAGCAAATACAACACCAAAGAAGAAGTTGATTTTTGCGTAGAAAAACTAGTGGCTTTCTTTAAACAACCGGTTTCGGCATAATGCAACTTACCGACACACACACTCACTTGTTCGCATCAGAGTTTGATGCCGATAGAGTAGAGATGATGCACAGGGCCATTGAAAAAGGTGTTACCCGTTTCTTTTTGCCGAATATAGATGCTGATAGTATTCAGCCTATGCTAGCGTTATGCGATGCCTTCCACGATAAATGTTTCCCGATGATGGGCTTGCACCCATGTTCGGTTACTGCCGATTATGAAGCTCAATTAGCAGTTATTAAAGAATGGCTAAGCAACGATAAGTTTTACGCAGTAGGTGAAATAGGTATTGACCTTTACCATGATACTACTTATGCAGAACAGCAAAAATTAGCTTTCCGTAAGCAAATAGAGTGGGCCAAGGAAGCCGAACTGCCTATTGTTATTCATACACGTAATTCGTTTAACGAAGTAATGGAAATTGTTACTGATATGAAAGATGAAAGGCTCAAAGGAATATTCCATTGCTTTTCGGGTACTATAGAAGATGCTAAACGCACATGGTGCAGACTAAGTTCTCTTTTGCAACCAGTTCTTCACCGCAGCAAATGCAAACTTCCGGATAGAATAAACCGATAAAATCTTTTGCTAATTGTAACACCTGCACGAGAACAAGTTTATAATTACACTCCGAATACCTTTAATTGAATTGGCCGTAGTTATATCAGCTATTTTTTCTACCGATATCTGATATATATCTGATAGCTTATCTGCAACATAATAAATGTAAGCGCTCTCATTACGTTTGCCCCTATGCG
>JABDHI010000095.1 GCA_013285655.1 Bacteroidota bacterium | reverse complement strand
TCATGAAAAAACGCATGCACCAGATAGAGCTGTTCATGCGTTACCCATATGAAGTACAGCAGGAATGGTTACACAGATTGGTTGATTCGGCAAAAGATACTGAGTGGGGTAAGAAATACGAATATTCATCCATCCTTACCGAAGCAGAATTCAAGAGAAGGATTCCTATAAGCGAATATGATGATTTGAAGCCTTATATAGACCGGTTGCGTAAAGGAGAACAGAACCTGCTTTGGCCGAGTGAAATTCGGTGGTTTGCTAAATCATCGGGTACGACAAGCGATAAAAGTAAATTTATACCTGTCAGCCAGGAATCATTGGATGAATGCCATTTTAAAGGTGGTAAGGATATGCTTACCCTATACTGCCACAATTACCCGGATACTCATTTGTTCGATGGTAAAACGCTTTCATTAGGAGGTAGCTATAAAGAAGAGGAAGGAAACATATATGCCCGTAATGGCGATCTTTCGGCCATAATCATGGAAAACCTGCCGGGCTGGGCAGAATTCTTTCGTGCTCCTGATCTTTCTATTGCACTAATGAGTGAGTGGGAGGAGAAGATGAATAAGATAGCCGAGGCTATTATGCATGAAAACATTACCTGCCTAAGCGGTGTGCCTTCCTGGATGTTGGTTTTGCTGAAGCATACACTTAAATTAAGCGGTAAAAAGAACCTTGCTGAGCTATGGCCGCAACTGGAGATATTTTTTCACGGTGGTGTGAACTTCACTCCTTACCGGGAACAGTATACCGACATGTTCAAACCTCTGAAAGTTAATTTTTGGGAGGTGTACAATGCCTCGGAAGGTTTTTTTGGAATACAAGATAGTTTTAGCGGTAAGCAGGATATGTTATTGATGCTGGATTATGGTATCTACTACGAGTTTATACCTATGGAGCATATTGAAAAACGCGATGTTGCGCTTTCGTTGGCAGAAGTTAAAACAGGTGTTAATTATGCCCTGGTTATTTCTACCAGTGGTGGCCTATGGCGTTATATGCTTGGTGATACCATTCAGTTTACATCAATTAACCCTTTCAGGTTTATTATTACCGGTAGGGTTAAGCATTTTATAAATGCATTTGGCGAAGAGTTGATAATGGACAACGCAGAAAAAGCTCTGAATGCGGCTTGTGAACGTACCGGTGCAATTATTTCAGAATATACTGCAGCGCCGGTTTATATGAAGGGTGATGCCAAAGGGGCTCATGAGTGGTTAATTGAATTTAAGCGCCCGCCTGAGAATATAAATTACTTTACCGAAGTGCTTGATAATTCTTTAAAGGCCTTGAATTCTGACTATGAAGCCAAGCGGTATAAGGATATGACACTAACTATGCCAATTATACGTTCTTTACCTGAGAATGCCTTCTTTAACTGGATGAAGCAACGAGGTAAATTAGGCGGGCAGCATAAAGTGCCAAGGCTAACAAACGACCGTAAATATGTAGATGATATTATGGGCTCAATAAAAATGCAGGCATAATGAATTCGAAGCGTTGGGTCGGTATTTCTCTATTGTTTGTTGCTCTATTAATAGTAAGTGCATTTAAACTGCCTGCATCCTATAAACTCGTTACTAAAGTTCCTCTTAACGGCGGCACTTTTACTACCGATAACTTACAAAACCTGTACGTGTATGAAAGCAATGTGTTAAAGAAGTACAATTCTTCAGGTACTCTTTTATACACTCATGGAGACAAATTCTACGGTGATATAACCCTTGTGAATGCCTATGACCCGATGAAGGTGATGGTGTTTTATAAAGATTTCCCGGTGATATTGTTTCTAGACAATACCTTGAGCCAGAATGGTAACTTAATTAACCCAGCTGATGTTGGGTACCCGCTCACCCAATTGGCCTGTGTGTCGCACGATAATGGATTATGGCTATTTGATGGACAAAACATGCAGTTGGTAAGGTTTGATGTAAATTTAACACAGCTCCAAAAGACCGGTAATTTAAACCAATTATTAGGCATACAGCTGAATCCTTCGGCTTTATGGGAATACAATAATTATGTATACCTGAATGATACTACGGAAGGAATTTTAATGTTCGATAATTTTGGAACCTATTATAAAACCTTACCATTTAAAGGTATCAAGCATTTTGAGGTCAGGGGGGATGATATGTTTTATATGCAAGATCATAAGATACATGTGTTCCATATGAAAACCATAACTGAAGATGTGATAATCCAACCCGATGAACTTGCTACCCAATGCAGGGTTGAAAAGAACTTACTTTTTGAAAAGTATATGGATACGGTTAGAGTCTACGAAATAAAATGATCAGCCTTTAAGTTCCTGCTTAATATAATCTTCGATCTTATAAACCGGTGCCCATTTAAGCATAGTTGTTGCTTTAGTTATATCAGCAAAGGTTATGTCTGCCTCTCCTTCGCGCTTCGCAATAAAGCTGTATTTGTCCGATATCATTTTTGCAAGGTCGAGTATACTTAAAGTTGAGCCGTTGCCAATGTTAAAAGCTGTATTTAGCTTTGATGGGAATATGGCTGCCTGGTAGTTAGCTTTTGCAAGATCAGAAACGTGAATGAAATCGCGTTTTTGCTGACCATCGCCTGTTATTAACAGTTCTTGTCCGTTCTTTTTATGATTTAAAAATATACCCACTACGCTACTATATGCATTGAATTTATTGGCCGGGTTAAAACTGCGTGGGCCATAAGGGTTAAAATATCGTAAAGTCACATAGTCGAGTGGGTAGCGTGTGGCAATAAGTTCAATATATTTTTCTATCTCATACTTTTGAAAAGCATACGGACTAAGGCAGCTTACCGATTCGTCCTCGGCTGTTGGTATATGTTCTGGAGTACCATATATGGCGCTTGATCCGCTATAAATAAACCTAGGGAAATGATTCTCCCTTACCATGGTTTCAATAAGGTGTATACCACTAACCAGGTTGGCTGTGATGTGCTCAGTAATCAGTTCGAAACTTGGTTGTATGCGAGGTAAAGCAGCCAAATGAAAAACCTTGTCATACTCTTTTAACGACCTAACATCAGTACAGTTTTGTTTAATAAGAGTAAAACGCTTATTGTTCTTATGCTCCGCTATGTTAATTTCTGATCCGGTAGATAAATTATCAATACCCGTAATTTGCCAATCAGTATTTGCTATTAAATAATCGAGTAGGTTAGAACCTATAAATCCCGCAACGCCTGTAATTAAAACCTTCATAATCTTGCTTAATTCGGTTTAAAGGTAAAGTTTTTGACGTATTGCACTATCTCTTCTTTGTTAAACGCGTAGTTAAGCTGGTGTTTGACGCCAATATATGGCCTGAAGCGCAATGTGTTTTGCAAGCTGCCAATAGGGGGCTTACCACTAAAAATAATGAGCACCTGGTTATTGGTGTATTCGCCTAAGTTGTTTACTCCTGAATGTTGAGTAATAAGCAACTGGCTTTTAGCTGCAGTCTCTAAAATTACGCGGTTGTCTTTCGATAAACAGGCTACAATATTCCCTTCAGATTGTAAGTCAGCGCTTAAGGATGGATGCCCTGTTATGTAAACCTTATCGAAATAAGGGCTTATCGCTCTGGCCATATCCATATAATCCCATGGGCCTCCGTTATTGTCAGTAT
This sequence comes from Bacteroidota bacterium, assembly GCA_013285655.1. Taxonomy (GTDB): domain Bacteria; phylum Bacteroidota; class Bacteroidia; order JABEUT01; family JABEUT01; genus JABEUT01. Next base: position 1,252 of record JABDHI010000095.1, on the reverse strand, counting down.
AAGCTGCGCCTTTTTTACGAGGGAATATAACCGCGGCTTTTTCTTTACCTTTGCTATAAACTTTTTCAAGGTCATACGTTTTCATAAACGGCCCTTTAAGCATCCAGTTGCGATGTATAAACCAGTAATAATACTTATCTCCAATATTCCAGAATGGTATGGATGTGTCTTTTTTTGCAAGTTTTTCAAATTTGTCTATTTCCTGCTGCACATCGTCAGGTGGTATAGTTTCGTTGGCATTGGCAGCTACTTCACCAAAAAAATCGCGTAAAGGGAAGTACTCTGCTATGATACTTTCACCTCGTTCATTAACTAAAAAAGGTTTATGAAGTTCTAAGCCGCAGTAATGTATTTTAACACCTTTTGAATGCAGATAGGAGAGGAATGGTAAGTTGTGTGCCAAAAAATGACCGAACTCTCCTTTAAAGGGGCCATAATAGCACTCCTTTAAGCGCAATGTCCTTTTTAAGCGTTTATTGGCTGATAAGTAACCCCGCCATATTTTAAACCAAAATCTCAAATAACTAAGCCCTGAATATTGTTTCGCAAACGTACCATTATCAGAAAAACCACCTTGCGGCGCATATTTATAATGAGGTAAGTCCATTTGTGATATTAGAAACACAAAAGTAGAATATATTTACCAGCGACGGATGATTGTTAGGATGCTAGCGTATTTTCAATAATACAGGACTTGGATTCTTTATATTTGTATCGTAGTGTATAATAGTCTGATGAAACTAAAAAAAATAGCAGGTTTTTTCTTCCCTTCAAGCTCAACTTGGGGGTTTTGGTTGTGCATGGGCTTGTTTTTTAAGGGTGTTTTGTTTTTTATCCAAATTCACGACCATTCCGTAGACAATGGTTACCCAATACCTGGTTTTATTGGTGGTAGTTGGGGTGATACCCAGTCGTATTTGGTCCCTATTGATAACCTATTGAGTGGGAAGGGTTATACTCCTGATTTTCGCTTACCAGGATATGGTATTGTTTATTTGCCTTTCGCATTACTTTTTTCAAAAGGCGGTGCATGTAATGTGCTGATTTTTATTCAATTTATTGTGTCTTCAATTTCGGTATATGCTTTGGCCTTAAGTGTAAAAAATATTTTTAAGAGTAATGTTTTTTTTTACATTACATTTTATCTTTACGCAATAAGTAGCTTTTCTAATTGCTACGATTCTATCCTGCTCACCGAAAGCCTCACCACGTCATTTCTTGTGTTTTCGATTTACTTCTTTAGTAGGTATTT
>JABDHI010000094.1 GCA_013285655.1 Bacteroidota bacterium | reverse complement strand
GGCTGCCCCGCACCTCCCTTATAACTATTGAAAATACAAGTAATAGGGGTGGAGGAACCTACTATCAAATAAAAAATGTAAAAGAGATTGCCCAGGTATGCAAGAAAAATAAATTGAGTTTTCATCTGGATGGCGCAAGAATTTTTAATGCACTTACAGAAACAAAGGAAAATCCTAAGGAATATGGCAAAGCTTGCGATTCCATTTCTATTTGCCTCTCCAAAGGGCTCGGCGCTCCGGTTGGTTCTGTATTGTTAGGTGGTGAAGAGTTTATATATAAGGCAAGGAGAGTAAGGAAGTTATTTGGAGGAGGTATGCGCCAGGCAGGTTATCTTGCAGCAGCAGGAATATATGCTCTGGATAATAACATCAAAAGATTGAAGGAAGACCATCAACGGGCAAAACATATTGCTAAGATACTTATGAGTAAAAGCTATGTAACGAACATACTCCCTGTGGAAACAAATATTATCATTTTCTCACTTGATAAATCCATGCCTGCGGAGAAATTTACCAATGCTTTGAAAAGAGACAATATTATTGTCTCTATGATGGGAAGTAATGCATTAAGGATGGTTACCCACCTTGACTTTGATGATAAGATGTTGAAAGTAGTAGAGAGTTCTTTAAAGAAAATAAAGTAAGATGCCGTATACGTTTTATAATTCCGAAGTAATAGAAATAATTGATGTTACCCCCCTTGTAAAAAGATTCTTCTTTCGCATTCCGGAAATGGAGAATTTCAATTTTGCTCCCGGCCAGTTTGTTCAATTAGATCTACCGATTGATTCAAAAATAAAGACACGTTCTTATTCTATTGCATCCGCTCCGCAAGGGAATAATATTATTGAACTTGTTATCTCTCTAAACGCGGAAGGATTAGGAACACCTTATTTATTTAATGAAGTGAAAGTAGGTTCAAAACTTCCACTGTCGCAGCCTGCAGGTAAGTTTATGAAACCTCCGGTAACAACAGAGGTGGATATTTGTCTTATCTGTACAGGTACAGGTATAGCTCCTTTCCGTTCATTTTTGCTCGACTTGATCCATAAAAACACTTCCCATAAAAATATTGACTTAATTTTTGGAACCCGTTATGAGAAGGATGTTCTTTATATAGATGAAATGGAGAAGTTGAGCCAAACTATTCCGGGCTTTAGCTTCACTACTGTTTTATCGAGAGAAGAAAACCCAAGTATAGGTAAAAAGGGCTATGTACATCAAGTCTATCAAGAATTATATGTGGATAAGCGCCCGACAAACTTTTATCTCTGCGGCTGGAAGGTGATGATTAAAGAAGCCATCCAGAACTTGCAGGATATGGGCTATGACAAGAAAGCGATTAAGTTTGAGTTATACGATTAAAGAAGAAAGCTTTAACTTTTATACATCACATCCTTTACAGCCCTAACTGTTTTAGCAACATTTGGCAGTGCTAATTCAATCAGGTTAGGAGCGTATGGCAGGGGCACATCAGCAGAAACCACACGGCGTACCGGAGCATCCAAATAATCAAAGGCATCCTTTTGTACTTTGAAAGCAACTTCTGTAGCTATGGAGCCGAGGGGCCAGGCTTCTTCCACAATAACTAAGCGATTGGTCTTTTTAACCGAATTGATAACCGTTGCATAATCAATAGGGCGTATGGTTCTAAGGTCAATTACTTCAGCAGATATGTTTTCTTTTTGCAGTTCTGCTGCAGCAGCCAAAGCTACTTTCATGATCCTGCCAAAAGATACGATGGTAACATCGGTACCCTCTCTTTTAATATCAGCAACACCAATAGGAATAAGGTATTCCCCTTCCGGTATATCACCTTTGTCTCCATACATCTGTTCAGACTCCATAAAAACAACAGGGTCGTTATCGCGTATGGCTGATTTGAGCAGTCCCTTTGCATCAAGCGGATTGGATGGTACAATTACTTTCAGCCCCGCGCAATTAGCATACCAACTATCAAAGGCATTAGAGTGTTGTGCGCCAAGCATACCAGCAGAAGCAGTAGGCCCCCTGAATACTATAGGAACACTTACTTGTCCGCCAGACATTTCAAGCATTTTGGAGGCAGAGTTCACTACCTGATCTATGGCAACCAATGAGAAGTTAAAAGTCATAAATTCAATTACAGGGCGCAAGCCGTTCATGGCGGCACCTACACCTATGCCGGCAAACCCAAGTTCGGCTATAGGGGTATCAACTACTCTTCTGGGTCCAAATTCATCAAGTAAGCCCTGGCTCACCTTATATGCACCATTGTATTGAGCTACTTCTTCCCCCATCAGGAAAACATTTTCGTCCCGTCTCATTTCTTCACTAAGAGCCTCTCTAAGGGCTTCACGGAAAACTACATTCTTCATTATACCTGGTTTATAGAAGGACAAAGATAAGCAAGATGAGGATATATCCTATACTCTGATTCCGATGACTAAAATATCATCCACCTGTTCAAGTTCACCTTTCCAATCATCCAGATGGCCTTCAAGTATGGTTTTTTGCTCGTCCATTGAGTTTGATGTACTGGCCAACAGAACCTCATATAATTGTTTGTACTTAAATTTCTTTCCTTTTGGGCCTCCAAACTGGTCTGCATAGCCATCCGTGAATAAATATAAAAAATCGCCTTTTTTGAGTTTCACGGTATGAGTATGAAATGGTTGAAGATTGTCCTGCTTGCCTATGGGTTGCTTGTCAGCCTCTACTTCATGCATTTCTCCTTGCTGAACATACCAAAGTGGATTATATGCACCACTCCATAGAATTTCATTCGTTTTTGTATTTATGCAGCATAAGGATATATCCATGCCGTCCTGTACATCGCTTTCGCTTTTTTCAAAGGTTTCCAGCACAAGTTCTGTAACTTTATCCAGTATTTTTCCGGGCTCAGTAATATGAAACTCTTTCACGGTACGGTTTAGGGCATTAGAACAAATTACACTTACCAATGCACCGGGAACTCCATGTCCTGTGCAGTCGGCTGCAGCAATTAAAATATTGTCGCCGGCCCTTTCCATCCAATAAAAATCGCCGGCTACTATGTCTTTTGGTTTATACAACACAAAGGACTCAGGAAAGACTTTTTTTATCAGGCCGATAGGTGGCAGAATAGCTTCCTGTAAGCGCTTGGCATAGGTTATTGAATCCAATATCTCCTTATTCTTTCCTTCCACCAATTCTTTTTGGTGGGAGATGTCCATATTAGCTTTTTGCTTTTGCCTGTATCCTATAAATATGAAAAGTGCAAGTGCAAGCATAAGTGTAAAGCCGCCTATAAAAGAATTCAGCAACATTTTTTGTTGTTGGCTTTTTCTCTCAGATATTACATTTAGTCTATCCTGATCGGCTTTAACAGAATCAGTTTTCCGCTTAAAATCAAAATTCATTTGAGCTTGCAGCATCTTTTTGGTGTTGGCATCATTTAGCAAGCTGTCTCGGTAAACAATATACTCTTTATAATCTTCGTAGATGGCTTTGTAATTTCCCGTTGCACTGTCCAGTATTGCAAGATCAGCATAGGCAACTTTTATATCTTCTTTTTCCTTAATACTTTTTGCGATACTTAAAGAGGAGTCTAAATATCCTTTTGCCCGGGGATAGTTTTTTTGCATGGTATATACATATCCGATATTGCCCATATAGAGTGCTGTATTGCTTTTATCTCCAATTTCTCTGACGATAGCCAATGCACGAAAATAAAATTGGAGCGCTTTTGGATAATCGGGTAGCTTTTCGTAGAGGTAACCTATGCTTTGGAGGTTACTGGAAATGCCATCCTTATCTCCTATCTCCTGGGTTATCTTAAGTGCTTTTAAGTCGTATTCAAGCGCTTTTGAATAATTGCCGAGCTCGTTATAAATACCTCCAATATTGCCCAAGTCAACTGCCATGCCATTTTTATCACCCTTTTTTGTATCTATTACCAATGCATTGGACATGTATTCCAAGGCCTTGGAATAGTTCCCTTCATTATCATATATATTTCCTAAGTTGCAGAGGTTAGCAGAGCTAATATCATTATCTCCGATTTCTTGTGCTATTGTCAATGCTTTTAAATCACATTCCAGTGATTTGGAATAATCACCCAGATTAAAATAAACAATCCCAATGGAAGTAATGGCCTCACCTATCTCCTTTTTGTAACCCAGCTTTTCACTTATATTAAGAGATTTAAGGTCATAATCCATGGCTTTTATATAATTAGCCCGGTCATTATAAAAAATCCCCAGATTGATGTAGGAATAGATTATGCCTTTTTGGAAATTAAGTTTTTCTGCCAGGGAATCTGCTCTTTCAGCATATAAGAATGAACTATCGTAGTTGCCAATCTTTTCTATGGCTGTACTGAGTTTATTCATGGCATTCACTTTGCCGGTATCCTCCTTTTCTCTTTTCATGGCATGTAGAAGCGAGTCGACAACCTTCCTTTGCCCAATTCCGCGAAGGCAACTTATCAGAATAAGAAATATGATCAGATACCGGCTTTTCATGGAACGTAATTATCAAATATAATGGATAAGTAACAAAGGTACAATTCTAATCGGAATTATTTTTTATAGCTTGGTGGACACATGAATAAGCTATATAAGGGGCAGGACGTAATGAATGGAATCTTATAAGTATGCTCCTACCAATTTCTCGGTTTCAGCAAAAGCTGCCGACAGATCATTATTTTGGATAACTTTATCAAACTGTTTTGCGTAGGTAAGTTCTTCGGCAGCTTTTTTAATCCTTTGTTCAAAAAATTCAGGTGTTTCTGTTTTGCGTTTTTTTAATCTTTCCTCCAGGCTTTCAAGAGATGGTGGCTGTATAAAAATTGTGAGGGAATTTTCAGGATAATGTTTTTTTAGGTTCATGGCGCCTTTCACGTCAATATCAAAAATTACATCCCTTCCGGCTTG
>JABDHI010000093.1:4734-4933 GCA_013285655.1 Bacteroidota bacterium | reverse complement strand
AAGGTTATGCGCCAGCCACCTCTAAGAAGATCAATCATCTTGCCAACATTCCGCTTGTAAAACAAGCAGAAAAGGCATTAAAAATCACATACCTGGAAGCAAAATTCTTTAAAAGTGCTGTTATAGGCACCGAGCATTTACTGCTTGCTATTTTAAAGGATGAAGACAGCGTAGCATCAAAACCGAGCTTTTAGAGATA
>JABDHI010000093.1:193-4724 GCA_013285655.1 Bacteroidota bacterium | reverse complement strand
ATCCGCCACGAGCTGGAAGTATATAAGATCAATCCAACTGCCGAAATGCCTAACACCCCTGCCGATGACGACGAGGATGAAGAAGATGCAGGAGGAGCAGTAGGAAGCGGTAAGCGCGGAGCTTCGGACACAAAGTCGAAGACCCCTGTGCTTGATAATTTCGGCCGCGATCTTACCAAAATGGCTGAAGACGGTAAATTAGATCCTATTGTGGGACGCGAAAAAGAAATTGAACGCGTATCGCAAATTCTGAGCCGTCGTAAAAAGAACAACCCAATTTTAATTGGTGAACCGGGCGTAGGTAAATCAGCAATTGCTGAAGGCCTTGCCATTCGTATTATACAAAAGAAAGTTTCGCGCGTGCTATTCAACAAACGAGTGGTAACGCTCGACTTAGCAGCGCTGGTAGCGGGAACTAAGTATCGTGGTCAGTTTGAAGAACGTATTAAAGCTGTACTTAATGAACTTGAAAAGACTCCGGATATCATCCTGTTTATTGATGAGATACATACCCTCATTGGTGCAGGTGGCGCTTCAGGATCGTTAGATGCATCGAACATGTTTAAACCTGCGCTTGCGCGTGGAGAAATTCAATGTATTGGTGCAACCACCCTTGATGAGTACCGTCAGTACATTGAAAAAGATGGCGCTTTGGAAAGAAGGTTCCAAAAGGTATTGGTAGAACCTACCTCACCCGATGAAACCATACAGATTCTTAATAACATCAAATCGAAGTACGAAGAACACCACAATGTTGTTTATACCGAAGATGCTATTAAAGCTTGTGTATACCTTACCAACCGTTACATTAACGACCGTCACCTACCGGACAAAGCTATTGATGCTTTAGATGAAGCAGGTGCACGTGTACATATCATTAACATTAATGTACCGCAAACCATACTCGACCTGGAAAAGAAACTGGAAGAGTTGAAAGAAGAAAAGAATAAAGCCGTTCACAGCCAAAAGTACGAAGAAGCTGCAAGGCTTAGGGATACAGAACGCCAACTGAACGAGCAATTAGATGCTGCTAAAAAGGTTTGGGAAGAAGAAACCAAGAGTCACCGCGAAACAGTAACCGAAAATAATGTTGCTGAAGTAGTAGCGATGATGACAGGTGTACCTACCCAGCGTATTGCTGAACAGGAAAGCGCCCGTCTATCTAAAATGGATGAAGAACTGCGTGGTAAAGTTATTGGCCAGGATGCTGCCGTTAAAAAGGTGGTACGTGCTATACAACGTAACCGTGCAGGTTTAAAAGACCCTAACAAGCCAATTGGTTCATTTATATTCCTTGGCCCAACAGGTGTTGGTAAAACACAGTTAGCTAAGGTTATATCGCAATACCTGTTCGACAGGGATGATGCTTTGATCCGTATCGACATGAGTGAGTACATGGAGAAATTCGCTGTGTCTCGCTTAGTAGGTGCGCCTCCGGGCTACGTAGGTTATGAAGAAGGCGGACAGCTTACTGAACAAGTTCGTACGCACCCCTACTCTGTAGTGTTGCTTGACGAAATTGAAAAAGCTCACCCGGATGTGTTCAACTTATTGCTGCAAGTACTTGACGATGGCCATTTAACCGATAGCTTAGGCAGAAAGATCGACTTTAAGAACACTATCATTATCATGACCTCGAACATTGGTTCACGCCAGTTGAAAGACTTTGGCCGTGGTGTTGGTTTCAACACAGTTGCTAAGTCAGAACAAGGTGAAGATTTAGATAAAGGTGTAATTGAAAATGCTTTGAAAAAGACATTTGCTCCTGAGTTCTTAAACCGTGTTGACGATGTTATCATATTCAATAGCCTTGATAAGGACAATATGCACTCTATCATTGATATTGAATTGGAAGGCATCTACAAGCGTATTGAAAGACTTGGCTACACCGTTAAAATAACCAAGGAAGCTAAGGACTTTATTGTAGGCAAAGGCTTCGATGCACAATATGGTGCTCGTCCGCTGAAGAGGGCTATTCAGAAATACCTGGAAGACCCACTGGCTGAAGAGATCATTAAGGCAGGTGTTGCTGAAGGCGACAGTGTAAACGTTGAATATGACAAAGCTAAAGATGAACTAAAGATAAAGGTGGTAAAAGCTAAAACACCTAAGAAGAATAAGAACGAAGAGGAAACTAAATAAGTGAAAAGCTAACAACGAAAAGTTGAAAGCCCTGCAGAAATGCGGGGCTTTTTTATTTATATTTGGTATTCCACTTATTATCAAATGAAGCATCTGTTTGTTGCATTGTATTTTACATTATCGATTTTTAATGGTGTTGCTCAACGGCAAAATGATAGCGCAAAAAAGTCAATTGGCCTTATTATAAAAGTTGACTTGTTTAACCCTGCAACTGGCCTATTTGGTAATTTGCCGGTATATGATTTTTCTATCGAGAAATTTACCGGTAAACATACGAGCATACAATTAACAGGTTTCTATGACTCTTTTCATGATGCTAATAATGGTGTTGGTTATCCTGTTGGGCAACAAGAATATATAATAGCTACGGAAGTGAAATATTTTTTAAGCAAAAGGAAAACGCATAAAGGCATTTATGTTGGATTCTTGGGGTTATATGACCACATACATATAATTTCCTACTATTGGTCATCTGGTTATACAGGAGAAGGGAATGGCTATAATAATTTCTATGGCCCCGGTGTGTTAGCAGGTGTTCAATATTATATATTCAAAAGAATTGACGTAGACCTCTTAATTGGGTTAAGCAAAGGGTTGAATTATATCTATTGGACAGACACTCATAACAATATAATATCGAGTGATACCCACCAATTTACCTTTGACGGAATTGCTAACCTCAATATTGGGTATAAATTTTAATTATATAATTTACCTTTTAGGAATCTCTTATAAACATAAAAAGCCCCGCAGAAATGTGGGGCTTTTTTTATTTGGCTATTCCTTCTGACACCCTGATTCTGTATCCATTTATATCTTCAATGGTAAACTCCCTTATTCCCCAGGGTTTATCTTCAATATCGCTTTTGATCTCAGCGTTTCGCTCTTTAAATTCCTTATAAATATCATTTACATTATCAACAAACCAAATAAGGGTAAAGTTGTACGTCTGGTTATTTATTTCTTTAATGTATTCAGGGTCTTCGCAAAACACCAATCTCATATCGTCGCGCCTTATTCCACCATCAACTTCACCAAATTTCCATTCTTCGTAAAAGCCAAGTTTATTTTTATAAAAGTCAAGTGTCTCTTGAAGGTTTCTAACAGGAATAAATGGGCTTACTCTATTAAATTTCTTTAGCTTCATTAGCCAATATTTTATGTTTATAAACTATAACAAATGTATAAAAAAGCCCCGCATTTCTGCAGGGCTTTTTGTTTTATATGTGTGAAACTAACTTACAGTGTAATACTACCTAAGTCGGTAACAGAACCACCTGCAACCACAACAGCTGTAAATGTTTTAATAGCATATGGTGTAGCCGGGTAAATGGTTACATTATATGTACCGGCTGCTAAGCCTTGCACCATAAATTGGCCGGTAAAAGTGCTTGAAAATGAATAAGCACTATCTTGTGCAGATTGAACTAACACAGCTGCTTCCACAGTGGCTTGAGATATAGTTCCCTTTACAACACCGGTTACATTCGATACCACTCTGCGTAATACTGGCCTTAACTTGTAAGTGTTATTACCGGTAGCTACTACAGATAAGCCTGCATCAAAGTCGATAACAGAACTCGTTGTACTTCCTGTAGATGCGGTTTGCGATTGAACATTTAAAGTTAAGCCCGCCTCATCGGTATTGCTTAAGGTCATTGGGTAAGATACACCACCAACCATTACACTATGGCCCGAAGCTGCTAAAAGTAACTTGACCTGGGTTACAGCACCGGCTACAACATTGCCGCTTGCTATTAAAGTATCCTTTCCATTGCTTAAACTAAGCAGGTTGTAGGTTCCGGCATTAATATTAAGGCTGGTCCATGTGCCGCCCGAATAAACCTGTGCGCCTGTAATATTTACGTACACTGCGCTATATTGAGCAGCAGGGGCATCTGTCATATACATATTATATGGGGCAGTTTGTGCTGTTGATGGATTGTTTGAATCGTTCTTTTTACACGAAACTGAAAATGCTGCACACCCGAATAAAAATGCTGCAGCTATTGTTTTTGCGTTTGTTTTCATAACTATTTAATTGTTTTTTTACGTTAATTTTTTAGGCTCGCTTAATTAGGGACAAAGGTAGATACGTAAAAAGCGAACATATCTTTTAATTCGATTAACGGTTAAAAATATGGGGTAAGCAGCCTATGAAAAGACTTGAAGCCAGTGTAATTTGTAATTATTTTCTATTTAATTAGTAAAATTATCGGCACCCTATGCGTATATTTGTAGGTCTACAGTTTACTATTTTCACTTAACCGAAAAGCGATGAGGATAAGGAAATACATTTATTTACTTGCATTAATTTTATTTGTATCCGAAGTAGATGCAAATAATTTGATAATTTCGGGTGTAACCACCCCATCAACCACCAGTATAC
>JABDHI010000093.1:0-183 GCA_013285655.1 Bacteroidota bacterium | reverse complement strand
CCAGTATACAGTTTACCATACAATGGAACAATAGCTGGAATACGGCTGCCCCGTCCAATAACAATGATGCAGTGTGGGTATTTGTAAAAACCCAGGTGTGTTCATTAGGTTCCAGTCCCTGGTCACATGCACTTTTAAGTACTGTAAGTGGTAATCATAGTGTAACCGGTGGTGTTTTGCAGG
>JABDHI010000092.1 GCA_013285655.1 Bacteroidota bacterium | reverse complement strand
AAACAGGTTATGTGCTTCGGGCCTTTCAGCAAGCATTAATGCGGCAAGGATGATCAACACCGGCGATGCCGACCTGGTCATTTCAGGCGGAGTGGAAAATATGACCCGCGGGCCATGGATCATTTCAAAAGCATCGGCTCCGTTTGGAAGAGATGCACAAATGTTCGATTCCAGTTTCGGGTGGAGGTTCATCAATCCTAAAATGCAAGAGTTATATGGCACTGATGCCATGGGCGAAACCGCCGAAAATTTGGCAGAAATGTATAAAATAAGCCGGGAAGATCAGGATAAATTTGCCTATAACTCCCAGCATAAAGCCGCCAAAGCAAAGATAGCAGGGCGTTTCAATAAAGAAATAGTTCCCGTAGAAATGCCACAACGCAAAGGCGAACCCAAGATTTTTGCCGAAGATGAATTTATAAAAGGGAACACCACCATGGAAGGATTGGCGGGCTTGAAACCCGCATTCCGGAAAGGAGGCAGCGTTACAGCCGGTAACTCATCGGGGCTGAATGACGGGGCTGCTGCATTACTATTGGCTTCGGAAAATGCTATTAAAAAACATTCTTTAAAACCATTAGCAAGAATAGCGTCATCAGCAGTGGTGGGAGTAGAACCCCGCATTATGGGCATTGGCCCGGTAGAGGCATCCAACCAGGCCCTTAAAAAAGCAGGAATCACTTTTAAAGACCTGGATATCATCGAACTGAATGAGGCCTTTGCCGCACAAAGCCTCGCCTGCATAAGGCAATGGAAATTAGCAGATGATGATGCACGCATTAACCCTAACGGAGGAGCTATTGCCATAGGCCATCCCTTGGGAATGAGCGGTGCACGTATATTAAACTCTGCCGCTATTGAACTGCACGAAAAAAACAAACGCTATGCGCTTGTAACGCTCTGCATTGGCGTGGGACAAGGTTATGCTGCGGTGATTGAAAGGGTGTAATACAAATGCCATCCCAAAGAAAAGATAATGTAATTAAATGGCTGATTATTCTCGGAGTTTCTCTTTATTTGTAAGATTTTATCGCATTGTTCATATTCAGAGGTACGATGCCAATGTTTTTGTTAAATGCGACTATTTTCCTACAAAGCATAACACTATTTTATAGTGGTGGATTAAGTTACTATTTGATTCTTCAATCTAAAAATGACTTCACATCCCGAAGTATCTATATATTCTCCAGAATTTTCATTATTACTACTTTAATAATAATTGTTATGGTTGCTGTTTTCTTTTTTCTGTACATTCATTCGCTTCCTAAAAACCCAAATATGCCCCATGTCAACACAAATCATTAAGTTTATCTTGTCTTTGCATGTAAATTTAAAATACCTTTTTTTAGGTAGGGTAGGTTTGAGAGAATAAATTAATTTTGCAGCGCTTTAAATAAAACCAGAACATATAAATGGATCCTATAAAAATAGTTGTTGCCGGAGATAATTACCTGTTCACCAAAGGTATGGAGTGCCTTATTGAGGAATCTCCTTACTTTGATTTGTCGGCAAGTGTGCAAAGCGAGGCTGAGTTAATTGACGCAATATCTTATAAAAAAGCAGACGTTTTGGCAATCGATGTTTCCTCTATAGGCTGGAACACAGATACCCTCAACAAGCTTAAAAAGTATGCACCCCTTCTTAAGATATTAGCATTTAATACAGTAAAGGCGAAGGATTGGGCAACCAGTTTTTAGGAAACATTCGTGATACGAATGCTATTATTCACGTTTTGCGCTGCTTTGATGATGGCAATGTAATTCACGTGGAGGGCAATGTGAACCCCATCCGCGACAAAGAAATTATTGACACCGAACTTCAACTGAAAGATTTTGAAACCGTAGAAAAGAGATTGCAGCGGGTTGCCAAAGCAGCTAAAGTGGGCACTGACAAAGAAGCCCAAAAGGAATTTGCGATATTGAATCTATATTTCAAATGCCTGTCCGAAGGTAAATCCGCCCGTACTGTAGTTTTATCAGAGGAAGATAAGGCTGTTATATCCGATTTGCATTTGCTGACTGTTAAGCCTGTTCTATATGTATGCAATGTAGATCAAAGTTCCCTGAAAGGAAATAAATATACCGATGCAGTAAAGGCAGCCGTAAAAGATGAAAATGCCGAAGTGCTTATTATAGATGCGGGTATTGAAGCTGAAATAAGCCAAATGGAAAGTGCTGATGACCGCAAAATATTTCTGGATGATATGGGCCTTGATGAACCCGGTGTTAATAAATTGATTAAAGCTGCCTACCGCCTGCTGAACCTGCAGACGTATTTTACAGTGGGAGAAGAGGAAGTCCGTGCATGGACCATCCATATTGGAGACCGTGCACCACAAGCCGCCGCGGTAATTCATACCGATTTTGAAAAGGGCTTTATTAAAGCGGAAGTTATCGCTTATGATGACTTTATTCGCTTAGGCTCCGAAGCTGCCTGCCGTGAAGTGGGTAAGCTGATGATACAAGGGAAAGAGTATATCGTGAAGGACGGAGACATCATGCATTTCAGGTTTAATGTGTAAAACTATTATCTTAGCCTCCTGTTTATCATCCTAATATGAAAAAGAACCGCTCAACCATTATTATTGTCGTATTACTGCTACTGGTATCCGGTTATTTCCTGATATTTAAAAGCGGGTTCTCCACCATCGGCGAAAAAGACAATGAGTTTGCGGTAAAAGATACAGGCAACATCACCAAAATATTTATTGCCAATAAAAACAACCAGTCAGTAACACTCACAAGGGTATCTAAAGGGCAATGGAAGGTAAATGATAAATATTTTGTCCGTCCCGATTGTATCAATACGCTTCTTTATACCATCAATATGGTTACCGTAAAAACCATTATTCCCGAAAACTCTTGGTATACAGTTATTAAAAATCTTTCGGCGGTGGCTGTAAAGGTGGAGATATATAAAGGTGATGATCGCGTTAAAGTTTATTATGTGGGACAGGAAACGGCCGATGAGCTCGGAACCTATATGCTGATGGCTAATTCGAGAACAGAGGAGAATTACAAACAGCCATACATTACCTATATTCCGGGATTTGATGGTTACCTTACCTCCCGCTATTTTATAAAAGAAGAAGATTGGCGCGACCGCACCATTTTCCAGTATTACCCTTATGACCTGAAGACCGTCACTGTTGAATATCCCGGGGCCGATTCATCGTTCCGAATTACCATTGCAGGGAAAAACCAGTTCATGGTAGATAATCCCCGTACGGGGCAGAAAGCCCGCACCTTCGACACTATTGCCGTAAAGCAATACCTTACTTATTACCAGAGTGTAGATTGGGAGGTAACTGCACCTGTTGTAAGAAAGGATTCCATCATTAATTCTCCTCCTGTTGCCATTATACGGGTAGAAGATGTTAAAGGCAAAGTAAATACGATCAAACTGTTTCATCGCAAGGCATCAGTAGTACAGGAAAATAAATATGGAAGAGACTACCAATACGATCCCGACAGGCTATTTGCCCTTGTTAACGACAAAGATTTTGTTTTGGTACAATTTTTCGTTTTCGGTAAAATTTTGCAGCCGGTATCATACTTTTTCCGGTAATCAGCCAAAACCTCCCTTTGTTGAAAAAAAGTGAATAACTAAAGTTTCGCTTACCCCTCATTTGATGCCGAAGTTTCTACTTTTGCTGCCTTTCGTAATAAATCCAACTAAAGATGATGAAATTCGTAGTTTCCAGCAATACCCTATTCAAAGAGTTACAACTCATTAGCGGTGTTTTAAATTCGAGCAATGCACTGCCTATTCTCGATGATTTCCTTTTTCATTTGAAAAAGAATGAATTAAGCATTTTTGCTTCCGATATAGAAACCACTATCAATACTACCGTCCAGGTAGAATCGAACGATGCAGGCGAAATAACCATTCCTGCCAAGTTGCTGATGGAAATGCTTAAAAATTTTGCCGACCAACCGCTTACCTTTAAGGTAGACACTGATAAATACAGCATTGAAATTAATTCTGAGTCAGGTAAGTTTAAAATTATAGGCCACGATCCGGAAGAGTTTCCTAAAATGCTTACCGTGGATAATCCAACCACGCTGGAAATTGATGCCAATGCCTTATTATCATATTCTATTGCTTTGGGGTAATTGCCCTGGTAGGCACAAATGACCCCCATATTATTGTAAGCACCTCCTATTCCTTTCTTGAACCCGATCTTTTGGGCGACTGCCTGCGCATCATTAGCATAAGCCATCGAGCTGTCATACCTGGCTGTTCTCCAAAGTTTTTGGCTTATTAAATTCAAAGTATTTACCTTGTTGCTGTCATCCAATTCTGTTTTAAGCAATCTCTTCAACGAGTCTACAGCATGATCTTGGCCCAGTACCTGTATACATTTTATAAGAATAAGAAATATGAGCAATCGCCGACTTTTCACAGAGTGTACTTATGAAATAGTTTTATTGAATAACAAAAATACAATTCTAATTGGAATTATATTTTATAGCTCAATAGTCAACATAGTCTTAATAAAAAAAGACCTGCTTTTTAGGAAACCTTAATTATTCAGCATCACCGGCATAACCAGCATGAGAAGCTCTTCACCATCTGGCTGAGGTATAGGGGTAAGCACTCCGGCGCGGTTAGGTGTCGACATGCCCAGATCGACCTCATCAGAATCAAGGTTGGTGAGCATATCTAACAGGAACTTGGAATTGAAGCCTATCTCCATATCCTCGCCGTTGTATTGGCAGGCAAGTCTTTCATTGGCTTCGTTGGAGAAGTCAATATCTTCGCTGGAAAGGCTAAGTGCATTGCCGGCAATTTTCAATTTTACCTGGTGAGTGGTTTTATTGGAAAGGATAGATACGCGGCGGAGAGAACCCAGGAAAGCTTCACGTGAAAGGGTAAGTTTATTGGGGTTTTCCTTAGGAATAACGGCATCGTAATTAGGATATTTACCATCGATAAGGCGGCATGAAAGGCGCAGACTATCGATAGAGAATGAGGCATTGGTCTTATTGTATTCTACTTTCACCTTGCCATCTTTGGTGGTAAGGATATTTTTAAGCAGGTTGAATGGCTTCTTGGCAATAATTATAGAGGTTTCTCCTTTTATACCGGCCAATGGCTTTTTGAACTTTACTAAACGGTGTGCA
>JABDHI010000091.1 GCA_013285655.1 Bacteroidota bacterium | reverse complement strand
AGTATGAATAGGTAAGTATATTATCTATAACAAAATGCCTGCCCGGGAACTGATATTGATTATCGAAGGAGGCCGAAAATTGTTGAGGATAAGGTTGGCTTCCAGAAAAAATAGCAAGGTTAGGGATTCCTTCAGGTCCGTAAGTATATAGCACCCTAAGTGTATTGGTATGATATCGTATTAGTACACTGGGTTGTGCAATAAAATAATCTTTTATTTCCGGATGATTGATAAGGTCGTTATACCCGCCTTGTATACTTGCAGAAACTAATAAATTGTTTTGAAGGTTAAAATAATTATAACGCTCTCCGCCTCCAAAATAGGCCAGGTAAATATTCATGCTATTATACCTGTTGTAAAATATGAATGAAGATACTCCGGAGTTACCGACGTATTTAGTTGCGTATAAATAATTGGTAAACGAGGTTGAGTAAGGTGTCAGGCTATAGTTTGGACTGGGGTAGCTATTATATCCATTTTGTAATGATAAGGCCCATTTTGGAGTTAACCTGTAGGAGGTGGAGTTACCAAGGCTTAATATGTTTCTTGAATAGGCAGATGTGTCATATGAAGCATGGAAAAAATAATCGCTCTGTATTAACCTATAATTCAAAAAAGTCCCGGTATAGTTTAAGTCGATAATGTGACCAAAGAAAGAACCGTTTGTATATACTTTATCAAGCCCTGTTGCAGAAAAGCCTATTAATTGGGTTCTTGTAAGTGCCAGGCTACCACTTTCTGAAATAAAATAATCTTTTGAATTATCGAGATAGTTATCGGTTACTCCGGCGCTTGTTATAAACGTATGATTATCTAAAATAGGACTAATATTCAAAAATCTGTGTTTATAAACACCTTCAAAACCAAATGCTGAATTTCTATACCCTTCAACTGCGCTTGCACCGACGGTATTCTGCATATCAATTACATAATCGCCCTTTATACCTGTTCCTCCTACTGCAAAACCACCGGGAGCAGACATACCAATATCTCCTACCTGCACATCATCTCCGCGTTTATCAAAATACCCTGCATAAAAACTAGAACTGTTAAGGAAGCTTTTTTGTAAAAAATATGAACTATAATAGAAATCTGCACTGTAAAAAAGGCGAGCTTCATTATTCAACATGGTATTACCATACAAATTAAGATTTGCTACCGGTTGCTCGCCCAAAATGTTATATACATTCAAATCTGCAGTTAATGGAAATACCTGGCCACCGAAGGGGTTTGCCATGGTTTCGTCAGAAAGCTTTGCAAAGTCAATTTCTTTACCCCGTGTATACCCGGCGGTACTGTCTATTTGTTTGGCTTGTTGTGTTATAGCCCAAATAGAAAAATTTTGATCATTTTGATTATTATATGCGGTATACTGTTCCAGGTCGGCATATTGAAAATTAAGTGGTGTCCCGACATATTTTGTTTTAAACGTAAGTGTGGTATCGGTACCGGGTTTTAGTACTGCGTTAAAATAATTGGTATGAAGTATCCTGCCCGTAGTATCTAATAATACTGATTTGTTAAGGAAGTTTTTCAAGGTAAGAATAAGGTCCTCGGGTTGATTGCCTTCATTTAAAAGATTTATTGCAAAGTAGGCGGTATCCGAGTGATTCATGAAGTATATTTTACGTGATGGGAGCACATTTACCGCCCAACGGGATACTCGTCTTGTACCGGCAAAAAAATAACCGCTGGTAAGTTGGCTTCCATCTACAGTCGACAGAATAAAAGCATTGATAACATATTCTGATCCGCCTTTAACACTAAAAGGAATTATGCGCACCGGAATAAATGTAGAATCGCCCGGGTTTAAATGGTATTTTATGTTTTCATCCGTTACAGCGGTCCAGTTATAAGGTATATTAAGTTGTATTGTAAAATCAACAGGAGTCGATGTATTGTTATGCAAGGCTGCAACATTGGTTACAATGTCTTCATCGCTGAGGATGATCCTTTTTTTAGAAAAGGTAATTGAAAAAGAAGTAGATGTGTCGGCACGTGTTATAAGCTTGGATGTATCAGCTTGTGTTATATGCTTTGATGTGTCAACGGTACCATTATCCTGAGCATGCACAAAAGAGATACTGCATAAGAAAAAACAAGCTGAAATTATCAGTGCTTTAATTATGAAGTGCTTTTTACGCGGTATGTAATTTTTCAGCAAAGTAAAATACGGTTAATCATCTTCAACTAAGCAAAACTGTAACGAAAGCTGGTATGAGCCCGGCGGCATACTAAAACCGGGTGTTATCATGTAATCTATTGTAAAAGTGTAAGCATTATAATCAGTTAAATAACTACCTAAGGCATCAACGTTAGATTGACAACCACTGATAGGTAGCCCGGCAATATCTTTAATTATATAAAGGCCCTGGCCGTTAATAGTAAGATCTTGCCAAGTATCAGGACAGTTGGGTGTGTTACAACTGTTATACACCCTGAATTTTAATGAACTTATTTGAGGCAGAGGCAAAGGGCTGGCTCCGTAGGCTGTTAATTGCTGCCATGTTGCAGGGTTTGTTGGCGCACCTCCGTTACTAACCATAACAGCCAATGACCATTTACAAGCTGCTGTACCTGTATTAACTTTAACGTGTAAAACGGTTGCACCGGTTAAGGTCATTCCGGAATTATAACTGGTAATATTATCAAAAGTAAGGGTTTGATTTGATGCACCCTCGAGTAAAAGAGCGTTAGTAGGGTAGGCCGCACAATTCGTACTGCCCGAGCCTGTACAAATATATGGAGTAACATAACTATCGCATTGCGCTCTTAAAGAAAAAGGAGTGATGTAAAACACAAAAACAAGTACTGTTAAAATACTTGCCTTAAATTTTTTTATTAAGTAAACTCTGAGCATAATTTAATTCACTTCCTCCTGAAATTAAAACAAAAAAAATATAAGGAGGTAAAACCCCCTTATATTTTTTATTTATAAAGGCCTATTGGTCTTGTAATAAAACGTACTTAACGTCCATGGTGTAAACACCAGGTTGGTAGTAAGTTTTACCAGCATTACCACCTAAGCCGATAGCATTAATATCAGCAGTACATTGGTCAGTAGCATCTGTAGGGAATACTACAGGCAAACCTGGCAATATACGGTAGTCAATTACATAGTAGTAGTTAGAAGTACCCGGAGAATTAGCTACAATTGAAGAAGCAGTTAAATAGCTGCCACCAATGTTTTGGGTTCCAGGAGCACCGGTAGAAGTACCAAAACCACCGGCAATATACTTGTCATTTATGCCAGGTGATGTATAAGGGCTTAAAGAACCAAAGCTGGTGGCAAAAATGTTATTTTGGCCAGCATTTGCAGCAGCAGTAGCTACAGGAGCAAATGGTAATGAATAGTCACCAGTTGTACAGCTACCACCGGCGGTAACGAAACTACCATTGGTGTTGTTGTTAGGATACTGGTGTAACTCAAGTACATCTAAAGGAATGTTAGTAGATGCATTAGCGCCTAAAGCACCGTAAATGATCTGGTTATCCCAATAAATACCACCGGTAGAAGTACCAACGGCATATAGATCCCAGTTTACTGATGAACTAACTTTCAAAATGGTAGCACCATATTGAATTTCTCCACCCATGTAACTTTCAATAGTGTTAAAAGTAAAATTAACCTGGTTAGAAGTTGTCATGAATAATTGCAACACAGGTTGCATATCCAATGTTACAGTAACGTTTTGTTCGTCCTGTATCTGAGCCTTGGCAGTGTTGCCAAACATTAATAAACCAAGCCCAAGAGCAGCAGCTGCATAAATCTTCGTTTTCATAATTGTAATTTTTGGTTGTTTGTTTATATATACTAATTGACTATTGCCTGTTTGATAAAAATAGTTTCCCTGTAGTGTCTGGTTCTTTCCTCCTCCTTTGTGTTTTGTGTAAATCCTATCCGGACTTAATTTCTACGGTTAATAATTAATTTAGTTACGTTTTTAGTAAAACTTTAACGTTGTACAATCTTATTTAGTTATTTTAAAACTGAGCTGAGCAACTTTTTTAGGAGTTTTATCACCAAAATCTACCACGCCAACTGCAGAATAGTCTCCTGGTGGTATATCTTTTGGTAATTCATAATAAAAATCGCGATCGAAGCCAGGCAGAATAGTAAACTGTTGGCTGGCTAAGCGTGAGGTTTGACCGGTTTGTAGGTTAGTTATTTCGGCATAAGAGGTGCAAAAGCTAATACCATCGCCTACATTGGATACTTGCATCCATAATTGTTTTGTAGCTTTTGATTGTTGAGCAACAATAAAGGTAGTATCCCTATAATAGAATTTATTTATTTCAATGTTATTGATTTTTACATTGGGTGGGTTTTGATAGATATATACTCCCAGCCCTATTTCAGAGCTTATACCCATTGACATGGATTGAGAGCCCTGGTTAGCAATAGGTTGTTTCTTTTTCACCTGATCTACCTCCATAATGGTCCAAGCGGCAATGCGGTTACTATCATTATCGGGTATAGTAACAGTAACAGTTATTTTTTGGCTTTTGCCTTTTTCAAGGGTGAAAAAAGTAGGGCTTATAGTAGCCCATTTAGAAAGTGAATATTTACTTTTTCTAGAGGTTTCTCCTGTAAATAAAGGCTTGCCAGAGTTGTTTTGGTTATAGTCGGTAAAGCCAACTCTAAAATTATATGGAACATCGGTATGATTAGTTAGTGTAACTACCTGACTTTGGGTATTACCCTGTTTGCATGTAAATAATAATTTACCCGGGCTTATGGCTACACCCATAGCTACTGAATCTTTTTTTTCAGGAATTGGTGTTTGTGTTGGGGTATTTGTTTGCGCTTTAGTGGTGAATACGATTAAAAATAAACATAAAGATGCACACGCTACTTTAAATAGTGCCTTTGGGGTATACTGCATAAATAGTTGTTGAAATAGTTTATCTAAACACAAAGATAATATATTTCTGTTCAAAACTAAATTTGAAAGACACCCATAAAAAAATTATTATTGCACCTGTGCAATCGGATAAACTTAGGTAACTGAATGGTTTTAAGGATATTAAGGTCAAACCCTATACTTTTATTAATTTTTACCATACTTGCAGGTATGGGTATTTGGCTGTGGATAGGCATTTTACCGGCTAAAACAGTCGATTATAAGTGGAATGTGTTCTTTTTGAACGATTTTTGGGCGTGGATGACCCGTTTTCACTTGTTTTCTGCAATATTTGGGGCAATACTGGTATTAGCTGAGGCCTTTATATGGAACAACTTTATAAATAGGAATTCTTTATTAAAGCAGTCAACTTACTTTCCTGCGTTTATGTTTATACTGCTGGCATCGTGCAGGGGTAGCCTGATATGTTTTTACCCGGCATTAATAGCAGTATTGTTTTTAATGTTGGCCATTCGCAGGCTGGCAGCGGGGTACAAGAAGGATAAAGCACTTTCGGAAGTATTTGATGCGGGTTTGTTTATAGGTATTGCATCACTCTTCTATATACCCCTGGTGGTGTTTATTGTGTTTTTATGGATAGCCATACTAACTATCCGTTCCTTAATATGGAGGGAGTGGGTAGCAGCATT
>JABDHI010000090.1 GCA_013285655.1 Bacteroidota bacterium | reverse complement strand
AATTAATGCTGTTATTACAGGTCCCATTTCTCTGATAACAGAAACCGACACCATTGCCGGAAGCCATGATTCGGCGCCAAACTGTGCAAGTGTTGGCCTTGATTGTATGGTTAATACTAGCCCCATAATAAAGCCTGTGATAGCGATTAAAGGGAATGACCTGTATCCAATGAGATATGACTGTTTTAGTAACTCGTTAAATTCATACCTCGGTTTAAACAGCTCTTTAAAAAACCGAAAAGAGAATTTAGTTATCTGAGTTACTTCCTCAAAAAAGCCCCTCACCTTTTTAAGGTAAGGAGCTTTTGAAGGTTGTATTACCGTTTCAATAACTGGTGTATCTGTATGTTGCAATTCAGCTACCATTGGCGTTGATTAGAGTCTTTTGCCTTGTATAAGCCTTAATAATACAGCTACAACTGCAATTACAAGAAGTAAGTGAACAATTCCGCCCATGCCGTAGCCAACAAACCCAATAACCCAACAAATTATAAGTATTACTGCTATGATGTACAATAGATTTCCCATGATTTAGTTTTTATGGTATGTTATTAAATTACTCTCAGTAACCAAAGGATTAATAGTATAAGTGCAATAAGAAGCAGCAGGTTTATAAAGCCGCCAAGGCCAAAACCACCCGCTATAAGACCAATTAACCATATAATTAAGATTATTACAATTACCAGCCATATTAGACTAAGTGCTCTGTCTCCTCTATCCATAACCCGGTCGGTTGTGGTTGGAGATTCAGCTAGAATTGGATTAGCTTCTCTGGGTTGGCTATTTATGGTTATAAATCCATTGATTGCATTCGGTTTAATTACCGGTTGTAAATTGATTTTTGGCAATAAACTTTTCGCGGTAGTAGTTACAGAAGCAATTTTTGGTTTGATAATACTAACAGCATTTTTAGACTCGGTATTTTGTTTTGCCGGACTATTTGCAACTATGGTTACGTTAGTAGCAGGAGTTTGTGCAACCTTGTCAGTCGATTTTGGTGTTATGCTTGTATTCTTAGTATAGTCAATATAATAGCCGCTTGTATAATGGCGTTTTGTTAGTGAAAGATTTGATTCGCAAGAAGCGAAGAGCATGCTTGTCGCAATAAATAATGTACTTAGTTTGATTAAATTTTTCATAGTTGGTTTTACGTTGTTTTTATTTATTTGATTATAAATTTGAGATCAGTTTATTCATATCTTCTTTTGACTTACCGAAAATGACTTGCAATTTGTTAAAAGACTCATTTTGTTTTCCTTCTACATAAGCCAATTCGGCTGTTGGTAGTAAACTGAATTTTTCTTTTAGTTTCCATATCATCTCATTCCAGTTGGCTTTCAGTTCTATTAAATTTTCCATATTTTAAGTTTAAAGTGAATTAATTTTCACACCGCAAAAGTGTCGAAACAGTACCCTATACCTATTACATAATAATTGGTAAAATTTATAGGAATCACTTATTGATGTAAACTAATGCAAAAGCCCCCACACTGGTTTCCCAGGGTGGAGGCTTAGCTCAGTAAAGTCAAACCAACTTACTGCTGTGAAATCAGTTTACCTGATTGTATCAATATATCGTTACTGGTAACTTTGTAAAAATAAATACCTGAAACAAGGCCCGATGTTGCAATTGTTGAAGACTGCTCAATTATTGAGGATGTTAGTACTTGTTGACCAAGTACATTATATATATCAATTTTGGTATTTGCCATCTTTGAAGCATCATTTATTACAATCGTAATAGATCTGTTAAATGGGTTTGGATAAACATTAACAACATCTTTTACATTTGTTCCAATGGATTGAACACTAAGTGTCATGCAATCACCCGGTATCATTTTAGCAACAGCTGTAATTGCAGTTGTAGTTAAAGCTCCGGTTGTATTTAGGGCTCTGCCATTTAAAACAACACCTGTATTAACAGCGCCAAATGCACCATTATTACATATTATAGTTCCGCAAAAAACAGAATAGTTATTGATGCTAACAGCTCCTTCTATTTTCCAATATACATTTTGCGCTAATGTTCCATTAATTAATTTAACATTTGAATATGCACTTGTAGTGAGGGCACCATTAATTTGAATTACGAATACCGCATTCGTGTTGCCTTCAGCATTTAAATAAAGAGTATCTGTCAACGTAGCAGCTCCCTTCATTATATAAGTATGTGGAGTAAGCACGAGGTTGTTTCCAAATTGAGCAGGGTATAATAATTCAATATCGTATGGTAATGCGTTTATGTAATTATAAGCATTCTGCAAGTCAGTAGCACATTGCGCCGTTGACCCATCCGGGTTTGCATGGATAGTGCCAGTTACATATGCAGGATTAAAACCTGTTGTTGGGCTACTATTACTTCCTACATCGCCGGTAATATGCGTAACACCAGAATTGGATACACCACCTGTAGATGAAAAGATACCGTAGCAGGCTGCACCACCTAAATTAGGTGCTGTTGGGCCTGTTAGCGTTGGGCTATTGCATCCTATGGGGGTATAAACAAGCGCACCATCGATGGTTACAGCACCTGCAGTTGAAAGCGCTCTGCCTTCCAATGTGTCGCCAGTGCCAATATTAATAGCTGCGTTATTAGCAATAATTGTACCGCGCATAGTAGCGCCAGATGCCATACTTACTAATCCTTCTACCTTCCAAAATACATTGCAGGCAAGTGCCCCATTAAGCAATATGACTTTAGCCGCAGCATTTGCAGAGAAAGAGCCCTGCACCTGGAAAATAAATACTGCATTTGATTTGCCTTTGGCGTTTAGAAAAAGGTTAAGATTTAATACAGTTGCCCCACTAATTGAGTAAGTACCGGCAACAAGAGTGTCTCCATTACCTATAGGAGAAGCAGCGGAATAGTTTGGAATATCTTTATTAAGGGTATTGTAAGCCGTTAATAGGTCTGCCGCACATTTGGCACTAGCGCTATCTTGATCATGCATAACACCGTTAACATTTCCAAAACCTGTACTCGAGCCATTATTAGTCCCCACGTCACCAGTTACTTGCGAAATGCCTGAGTTAGTTATCGCTCCGTTGGTCGAAAAAAGTGCAAATTCAGCAACATCGCCTAATGCAGGCGCCTGGCTATAGCCAATACCCGATATAGAGACAAAGGCAAAAGCTGCTATAGCTTTATATGTAGATTTAATTTTCATTCTTATTTGGTTTAACTGTGAAATAATTTTCACCTGGCAAAGGTGTCTGGAATGCTTCATTTTTGTATTACACAAGGATAGAGAAGAGTTACAGGAATCACACCTTTGTTATTTAATCTAACACCAAAAGCGTCACTTATAGTGACGCTTTTTAATAATTTACTTAATTATTGCTTTGTAATAGTATTGTCTGCCATTGTAACCCCACCTGTGCTTGCAAGCGCTTTACCATTAAGAGTGGAACCGGTATCGAAGGTAATAGATTGCATTGCGAGAATAGTTCCCTGGAATACCGAAGTAGTTCCAAAAGTTGCAGAACTGCCCACTTGCCAAAATATGTTGGAAGCCAATGCTCCGCCGGTAAGGATAACCTGACGGCCGGATGTAACAGTTAATGCAGATGCAATTTGTATTATAAATACTGCAGCAGCATTCCCTTTGGCGTCGAAGGTAAGGTTGCCTGATGACAGAGCGAGAGAAGAAGTTGATTTGTATAAACCAGGAGTTAATGTAAGTCCGCCTATGTTACCCGAGAGGGTTACCATATCAGTTGTGGTTCGGCCGGCAGCATTGTTATATGCCGCAGTCAGATCCGTTTTTGCCTGGCTTGCCGTAGCATCGTTAATATACATTGTTCCATTTAGCGTGCCCGGTGGGAATCCGCCAACCGAGGAGCCGGGACTTAATCCAATATCACCTGTAACGGTTGTTGCACCGGTATTGGTAATAGTTGAACCTGCCAAAAGGGCGAAGGTTGTAGTACTTCCCATTGGTACAGTTGCTTGTACTGATGTTTGTACAGTTATTATATTTGGGTTTGCACCCGAAGATCCAGATGTGGAGGTATTGCTTTTAGTGCATGCCGCCAGTAAAGTAATAGAAGCTATTACAAGAACCGGTATTGTTTTCAGTTTTTTCATTTTTACTCGAGTTTGTCTTATTACTTGAATTCCTCTTATTGGTTAAGCAGCTTGAATAATTCAGTTAAATCAGGCGATAAAATAATTTCTGTTCTGCGATTCTTAGCTCTGCCTTCAGGGCTTGTGTTATCAGCAACAGGATAGTACTTTGACCTGCCTGAAGCAATAATGATCTTGGGGTTCACATCATAATCCTTAGTAAGAATTCGAACTATAGAAGTTGAACGAGCTGTGCTAAGTGCCCAATTATCTTCATACTTACCGGTCATTGGTATTGTATCCGTATGGCCTTCTACATCAACTGTAATTCCGGTTGTGGTATTAAGTACTGTAGCAAGATTCTTTAAAGCATCCTTGCCCTTTGGGTCAACTTCAGCACTACCAGATTTGAACAAAAGTTTCTCTTGCAGTGAAACATAAAGCTTACCATCTTTAAGTGTAACGGTTAATTCATCAGGCTTAAAATTTATTAATGCATCTGCTACTGTTTTCCTTAGCTTGTTCATTACATCTTTTTGTGCCTGAATAAGGCCTTCTAGCGTCTTTAATCGTTTTGCCTGATCTGCAATGGTCATTGTTGAAGTTGCCATATCAGACTGGTAATTATTCGACAGGTTATTAAGTGAATTTTTCAAATCTGTCTTATCTTTTTCCAGAATAGCAACCTGGCCATTGCAATCATTTAATTGTGCATGCGTGCCAGTGCTATCCTTTTGAAGGCCTTTCACTCTCTTTTGAGAGCTTACTAGATCGCGTTTGGGAACGCAGGCTGCAAATAGTAACGTAAGAGCTGATGCGAGTATTAAATATTTTTTCATTTTCTTGCTTTGGTTATTTTATGTTGAGATAATTATTCCTGCACTTAATGCAAGAAACGCAAAAGTGCAGGTATAGCTGGTGATAAAGGTTATATAACCTTATAGCAATGTTGCATGATTCACACATTCTACCAGCGGTGAGTAGTAACGACTTATTTTTTGATTGACACGGAATATTCGTTGGGGAGAATATCTTTACCATGTCTTTTCGCATAGACTTTAGTGAATTCTGCCCCGAAGTATAATATTATAGAAGAATAATATACCCATACTAAAATGAGGATAATAGAGCCCATTGCTCCGTAAGCCGAAGCAATATTTGAACTACCTATGTAGGCCCCAATGGCAAATTTACCCATCATAAATAAAAATGAAGTAAATAGTGAACCAACAATAGAATCCTTCATTGAGATGGTGCCGTCGGGTAATATTTTAAAGGTTGTAATAAATAAAATGGTGGTGATTAAAAAAAGGCTACCGATGTTTACCAGGTAGAATATATATACAGTTGCCCAATGAAAATAGTGCGTAAGACGATCGTACATAAAGTCAGTTAAGGTATTTATTACAAGCCCTACCAAAAGCAAGAAGCCTACGGAGCCTATCATAGAAAAAGACATAAGTCTGTTTCTTAAAAACTTAATAACACTCCGTTTAGGTTTTACATCTATTCCCCATATATAGTTGATTGAGCTTTGTATTTCGGAGAATATTCCCGTTGCACCCACTAACAGAACTATTATACCAATTGTAGTTGCAAATGTATGATCAGTCGAAAGCCTTACATTCCTTACAATATTTTGAATCTCAGTAGCC
>JABDHI010000089.1 GCA_013285655.1 Bacteroidota bacterium | reverse complement strand
ACAGGAGCCTGAAAGTGGCAAGAAGAAACCTAAAGCTACCAGGCAAATATTCTCTGATAGATTTGAAGCGGATGGAATGAAGTTCGAAGAACCATCAGCACATTTCTTCAGCTTTAATAACCCGGTAGGCGCCTGCCGCCGTTGCGAAGGCTTTGGCAGTGTAATTGATATTGATGAAGATTTAGTAATACCTGATAAAAGCCTGTCTATATTTGAAGATGCCATTGCTTGCTGGAAAGGCGAGAAAATGAGTCAATGGAAAGATCAGGTAGTAATGGCCGCACGTAAATCAGACTTCCCAATTCACAGGCCTTATATGGATCTTACTGCAAAAGAGAAGAAGATGCTGTGGGAAGGAACTAAACAGTTCGAGGGTATAAACCAGTTCTTTCAATATTTAGAAAAGGAAAGTTATAAGATACAGTACCGGGTAATGTTGTCGCGTTTCCGTGGTAAGACTGTTTGCCCCGATTGTCGCGGTACACGCTTACGTAAGGACGCTAACTATGTTAAAATAAATGAGCATTCAATTACCGATCTGGTATTGATGTCGGTTTGGGATGCGTATGATTTCTTTAAGGCACTACCTGCCAAGCTCGATAAGAACGATAAAGAAATTGCGCGCCGTTTGTTGTTAGAAATTACAAACCGTCTGCAGTTTATGTGCGATGTAGGCTTGGGTTATTTAACCCTTAACCGAGCATCAAATACGCTTTCGGGTGGAGAATCACAACGCTTGAACTTAGCAACTTCACTAGGCAGTAACCTTGTAGGTTCGCTTTATATATTAGATGAACCGAGCATTGGTTTGCATCACCGAGATACACAGCGATTGATTGGTGTGTTAAAGAAGCTGCGCAACTTGGGTAATACCCTTATAGTGGTTGAGCATGATGAAGATATTATGCGTGCTGCAGATGATATTATTGATATTGGGCCATTGGCAGGTACCCACGGCGGCCATTTGGTTTTCCAGGGTAGCCCGGAAGAATTGAAAAATGAGAAAGAAAGCCTTACAGCCCAATACCTGAATGGGAAAGAGTTTATAGCAGTACCAGCAAAAAGAAGAAAGGCCAAGAACTTTATTGAAGTATATAAAGCACGTGAGAACAACCTGAAGAACGTGAATATGAAATTTCCGGTTGGTGCGCTGACTGTGGTAACGGGTGTTTCGGGTTCAGGTAAATCATCTTTGGTAAAAGGTATTATATTCCCGGGTATGAGGCATGTATTAGGCCAACATGTTGGAGAAAAAGCAGGTAAGTTTGATAAGATTGAAGGAGCAACCAATATGATAACCGAGGTTGAAATGGTTGACCAGAGCCCTATTGGTAGGTCATCGCGTTCGAACCCGGTTACCTATGTAAAGGCTTATGATGAGATACGTGCCTTGTTTGCAGAGCAGAAACTGGCGCAATTACGTGGTTATAAAGCATCGCACTTTTCGTTTAACGTGGCCGGTGGCCGTTGCGATGTTTGCGAGGGTGAGGGAGAAGTGACCATTGAAATGCAGTTTATGGCCGATGTGCACTTGGTGTGCGACACATGTAACGGTAAACGTTTTAAGGATGATGTATTAGAAGTACAATTCCATGATAAGAACATTTCTGATGTGTTAAGCATGACCATTGATGAGGCTATTAGCTTCTTTAGTCAGTATACGAATGCTACGGTAGTTAAGAGGTTGGTTGAAAAGCTTACCCCGTTGAAAGATGTGGGTATGGGTTATGTGCAGTTAGGTCAATCATCAAGCACGTTGAGTGGTGGTGAGGCGCAGCGTATAAAACTTGCAACCTTCTTATCGAAAGGATCTGAAACAGGAAGCACACTATTTATATTCGATGAACCTACTACAGGTTTACACTTCCATGATATTAAAAAGCTGTTGAAGTCATTCAATATGCTGGTTGATAAAGGCCATACACTTTTGGTTATTGAGCACCATGCCGATGTGATGAAATGCGCCGACTGGATAGTTGACCTTGGCCCTGAAGGGGGAGATAAAGGTGGCAACCTGGTATTTCAAGGTACACCGGAAGATCTGATGAAATGCAAGAATTCTTATACAGCCGAAGGGTTGAAGGGGAAGTTGTAGAATATGATTCAACTCGATGAAAAAAGGATTGGTTTTCATTTTATGGTACTTTGTTAGCCTCAATGTTTTATTAGGTCAAAGAGCTAACACTAATAGCATCTCTAATTCAAAAATTAAAATAGAACTTCTTTTTGATTCCATTATAAAAGGCAAGGAGCTTGAAGGTGTAGTTTCATTTAAGTATAGAATAACTAATAATACTAAGTCCCCGATAAATTTTTTAACCCTTTCTGTTTCTTATCTTGTATCTGATAGCTCAGGTAACACTCTGCAAACTGGGTTTAGCTTAGATATTGATGATTCTACACCTTCGTATTTATATGCTCTCGAACATACTCATGATTTCACGCCTTCTAATAATTACTGTGGTTGGTCCGAGTACAATACAATCCCTTTAACGAAAGGAGACACATTAAAGCATATTATTACCATTACGCCAGGAGAATCATATTCCTCGAGGTTTAGTTTATATGGATGCGATATTGACAGTCAAGGGGAAAATGAATATGCGCCTTGGTATACTTATTATACCGCATTAGAAGATAGAAAGAAAGTAAAAATACAGTTGTTATATGATAATAGTTCGCTAAAATCCAATACCCTTTACGGTAAAAAGATTTGGAAGGGTAAACTAAAGTCTGAGTCGATTAATGAATAGGTATTATAAGCTAATTCTTGAATTCCAATGCATTCAACATGCCATTAGCAGCTGAATCACGACTACTCAAAGGCTTTAAATCGTAGCGTGTCTCTATAAGTTTAAGTATCGATACGGTTTCATATTGGGTGCTGTCAACAAAGTTCTTTTTAGCAAAAGGCGATATTACAATTGCAGGTACACGAGATCCTGGCCCCCAACGGTCTATCTTGGGCGGAGCAACATGATCCCAACGGCCACCATGTTCATCGTAAGCAATAATGATGATGGTTGAATCCCAGTACTTGCTTTGCATAACAGCATTAACAATGGAATCGACATGCTTTTGGCCACGCATTAAGTTTGCATAACCCGGATGCTCATTGTTAATACCAAGCGGCTTAATGAAGCATACCGAAGGAAGGTCGTTTTTGTGAAGCGATGTAAAGAAGTCTTTCTCATCTTTCAAGTTCTTCTTCTTATTCTCTGAACCATCTTTGTAGTTTTCGAAATACACAAATGGTTGGTGGTGAAACTGGAAGTAGCCCTTGCTGTCATCGCCTTTCATGGCTGCATCCCATCCACCAGAATACCAGGCCCACGACTCTCCGGCATCATTAAGTCTGTCGCCAATGGTTGGCATAGTTAAGTTTGGCACCAATGCAGAATCCTTTACTTTGTCAGGATGTGGATGGTTAACTGAGTATAGTGTATTGATAGCATACCCATCCGGTGTGTATTGCCTGTCGAATGCCTTAGCTTTAGTGGCTTGTATATCGCTACGCATGCTAACGGGTGCATTTTTATTGTAAGGGGTTGCAGCAGCAATAAACCAAATGTGGTTTAAGAACGAACCTCCAAAAGCAGAGTGGAAGAAGTTATCGCAGAGGGTATATTTCTTGGCAAGGCGTTCTTCGGGCAGAGCCGTATCACCTGAATAGCTCATTACAAGTCCGCCATTATCGCTCCATGCCACAAACTTATCCATCTTGCCGCCATCTATTTGTAATATCTCAGTGTAGTATCTATGTACTAAATCACCGGTGATAGTGTCCTCAGTTAATGGAATGAACTCGTTAATGCTATAAGGTTTCGCACCCGGATGTTTTTTGTTTAATTCAGCAAAACGGTAATCAGGTTTTGATTCACCAATATTATCATCAACTAAGGGAATAGGCACAGTATCTAGTGGCTGTCCGGTTTTACTTACCTGTGGGTTGTAATTGCCACGCAATAGGTTGTTCACACGCTTATCAGGATAGTAGCCATATAGTCCGTCAAAGCTCCAGTTCTCCTGGTATATAACTATAATGTGTTTTACATTCTTACGGAGTTGCTCTACTTTTACTGCATCTGGACCCGTTGCAGGGCTCATACCACGGTGGCAAGATGCACAAAGTAACAAGGCGAACAGTGCAATACTGTATTGTAGGGTTTTGTTCATATAGTAAACAGAAGTTTGGGGCTCAATAATAACAAGGCTAGGTTACCTGATTGTTAAGTAAGCTAAACTACTTCCACTTCTTCACAGCCTTCTCAGGCAAGAACTTCATAAAGGTGTCGCCACGTAAGCCAAGTCTCAATGTTTCAAGAGGTATAATATCATCGGGTGATATGTTCCCCATATTTACATTAGGGCCAATCAGGTCAATGAACCAGGCTTGTTGCGCCTTTTTAGGTGCTTCCCACATTATCTTATCTCCGGGTACCTTTTGTAATATCTTGTTAATAAGGGTAACATGTGCATTACCATTTGGCCTGTATATACCTACAGTTCCGCTTTCACGCGATTCTGCTATAACTTTCCATGCACCGCACTCAAGCTCCTTGTTCATCATCGATATCCACTTGTTCGGGTGAATAATAACGCCAGCCTCTTTAGAACCAACCTCAGATAATACTATATAGTCTTTCGAGAACTGCTCAATAAGTTTACACTTTTCATCGTGAGCCATTCGGATGGAGCCGTCTGATATTTCAACGTATTCCATCTTATACTTATCCAAGTAACGGCGATAGTCATCTAACATATCACGTACTACAAAGGCTTCGAACAATGTTCCGCCAAAGTAGGTCTTTATATCTGCGTCCTTATATATCTGTAGCTTCTTATTTAAGTCTTTGGTCAATAAAGAAGTGCCGAACCCAAGCTTTACGATGTCGGTATATTCGCCAGCTACGCTTACCAGGTCTAGCGCCTGCCTAAGGCTAAGACCTTTATCCATAACCATTGTTATGCCATTTTTACGTGGCTTTGATGTACGTTGTGGTAGGTCGGGCAGGTTAAAATTCATAGCTTATATCTTTATTTCGAGCGCAAATATAAAACCTTCTGTAACAATTCGTCTTGATTTTATATCGGTTAGTATAGTAACTATTAACAAGTTATCACAAACATCTCACCATCTTCTGATACTATGGCTAACCTATCTACGTCCGGGTCTACTGCTAAACCCAAATGGGCGTTCTTCTTAGTAACTGTCTTTGCCAGTTCTATCAAGTTCTCTGGCAATGGTTCAGCTTCGTGCGAAAAGTTACCGGTTGGCTCACAGAACAATGGAAATATGGTTTCAACACCCAATTGCTGTAATAACTGTGGTACTATAACACCACCAACAGAATTAACTGCATCAATAACTACTTTAAACTTTTTGGCTTTAATGGCTTTTACATCCACCAAAGGAAGTTTCAATATCATATCTATATGCTTCTGGGCATATGAATCATCGTTGGTCAATACTCCTAATCCGCCTACTTGTGCAAACTGGTATTCGCCTTTTTGTGCAATAGCAAGTACATCTTTACCATCGGCATCTGATATAAACTCACCACGAGAGTTCAGGAGCTTTAAAGCATTCCAATTCTTGGGGTTGTGGCTGGCTGTTATAATTATACCACCATCTGCTTTTTCAGCAGCTACAGCAATTTCTACTGTAGGCGTAGTAGCTAATCCAATATCAACAATATCAATACCAAGAGCTTGCAAAGTACCGGTTACAATATCTCGCACAAATGGGCCAGATATACGAGCATCACGCCCTATAACGATCTTAGCCTTTTTGCTTTCCTTGCCTTTTTGGTTCCTTTTTACCCAGCT
>JABDHI010000088.1 GCA_013285655.1 Bacteroidota bacterium | reverse complement strand
TATATTGCCAAAGTACGAATTATACAATTCTTAGCCAGTATTGTATAACAGCTATACTATTGAGCTTATACACTTTTGTGTTAAAATAGTTTAACCATAAAAACAATATCATGAAAATTTCAATACTCTATTCATTAGTGTTTATAACGGGGATGGCACTATCCTCAACCAGCCATGCACAAGGCATTACAATTACCAAACGTCATTACAAGGCCGGTTATTATGTTGACTTTGGAAGTAAAAAGAAAAATATAACTGCCCAACACGAAACGGAAAATATTGCGGTAGCAGATGCTAAATCAGTAAACGCAATGCCATCGGCAAATACCGAGCTGACTGAACCAATGAATTTGGTTGCAGTGCAAAATGTAGTTGTTAAAAGAGAAAAGACAGTTAAGCACATAGCTGCAGCAAACCATGCTATATCAAGCCCAACCGTAAATGTAGTTGCTAAAATGAATGAATCGTATAATTCTACTTCAGCAGTGCGAGATGATTCGCCAAACAATGTAAGCGCAGTTCAACACGACGATGCAGGCATAAATCTTTTATTAGTTGTGATAATAACCATTTTTATACCGCCACTTGGCGTAGCATTGGTTAGAGGCATACACCTTGAATTTTGGCTCGATCTTATTCTTACCTTATTATTCTATATCCCGGGCTTAATATATGGGCTTATAGTAGTGCTTTCGTAAGAGCTAAGTATTTGTAACTTTATGACAAGCTTACTACCTGTCATGGAATTAAAGAAGGATGCCGGCACAATGCCAGCATCCTTTCTTTATTAATTATTGTTGTGAACGAAATTTAGGGGAGATGTAATTCCCTTTGAAATAAACTTTCAGAAATATAATCGAAACAATTACACCTTTTCTATATAAAGCTTAAACCCTTTGCCATGTATGTTTATGATCTGTACTTTAGGGTCCTCCTTTAAAAATTTACGGAGCTTGGTAACATACACGTCCATACTACGGCTGCTAAAATAACTATCATCGTGCCAAATAGCTTTCAATGCAAAGTTGCGGTCCAACACATCGTTTTGGTTAACGCACAACAGTTTTAAAAGCTCGGCTTCTTTGGTAGTAAGCTTTTGGTTATTGCCTTTAAATTCAAGGCTCTGGTTCTTATAATTGAAATGGTATAATCCTATTTGATATTCGTCGGCATCTTTATTGGCAGGTTGCAGGCGGCGCATAACGGCCTGTATACGCACCAATAACTCTTCGGTGTTAAATGGCTTGGTAATATAATCGTCGGCACCTTTGTTGAAGCCCTCAATAATATCTTCCTTCATGCTTTTAGCGGTAAGAAATATGATAGGAATATTTTTATTTACCATACGTATCTCTTTAGCCACAGTAAAGCCATCTTTTTCGGGCATCATCACATCCAATATACACAGGTCAAAATCTTTTTTCGAGAAAGTATTGAAAGCTTTAGTGCCATTAACGCAAAGCTCTACCTCGAAACCTTTGGCAAGCAAAAAATCTTTCATAAGCATACCGAGGCTGTCATCATCTTCGGCAAGTAGTACGCGGGTTTTGTTAGTGTCCATGTTATGGATTTTTTATTTGAGGTTAGTTGAAAAAGGCAAATATACAACGAAGGTGCTGCCCTTGTTAGGTTCGCTTTCTACTTCTATATGGCCACCATGTTTTTCTACCACCGCTTTAACATAACTTAAGCCAAGGCCGAAGCCTTTAACGTTGTGTATGTTGCCGGTGGGTACACGGTAAAAAGTATCGAATATTTTTTTCTGGTCTTCTTTTTTAATACCAATGCCATTGTCTTTAACCGATAGTATAAGGTTGTTGCTATCGCTCGTGGTACTTATTACAATTCGTGGCGATTCGTTACAATACTTAAGTGCGTTATCTACCAGGTTGTAAATAATATTGCCAATATGCATGCGGTCGGCAAAAAGCGAATAGCGCTGTGCATTAAGTTCGGTTACCGCTTCGCCATGTTTGTTTTGTATTTGCAGGTTAAGGCTTTGCAATACATCTTTAATTACCTGGTGCACATCGGTCTCTTGTATCTTCAGTTTCAGTTCACCCTTATCGAGTGTTGCTGCTTGCAAAATATTTTCGACCATGCCGCCCAGGCGTTTATTCTCGTTGCTTATTATTTTCAAATACCTTTCAGTAGTGTCTTCCGATTTTTCAATGCTTTTATCACTCAGCACCTCGCTGGCCAACGATATTGTACTTATGGGCGTTTTAAATTCGTGGGTCATATTATTAATGAAATCGTTCTTCACTTCCGATAATTTTTTCTGTTTGAAAATGGTTGCGATGGTATAGTAGAACGAGCCAATAAGAATGATAATAATAGCAATAGAACTTAGCACCACAAATTCTGATTCGCTAAGGCTACTGTATATATTCTCGCTTGGAAAGTAGAGCGATAAAAAACGCGTTTGCAGAAAAACACTTTTAGGTGAAATGTTGACCATATAAGGCGAGCTCAAAAACTTCTCGTCGTGGCCCTTGATGGACGATTGCAGAACGGTATCTTTAGTTTTATTGAGTATGGCAAAGCGGTATGGCAAAAAAATGTTTTGATCGGCCAGGGCATTGTGTAATAGCGAATCTACCAGGGCAGTATCTACACGCGGGTTAACATCATGGTAGACATCGATAGTAACCAGCTCATCAAAAATATCGTTCATTACATCTCCGCGGTGCATGGCATATTGCAGGCGCCTGTTTATAGAATCGGAATTGGCAAGGGCATTTTCACCCGATAATTTTATGCCCATATCAAATGCACTGTTGTTATTGGTAGTATCGTGCACCAAATAACTGTGCTTCATTTTGCTGGTTATAATACCATTCGAATCAGACGACAACTCTTCAAATACCTTAACGTTATTTTGGTTGGCATCTACTTTATAATTCGGGTTATCTGCCGCCAGGTGTTGCATTTTAGCACCCGGAGATTTTGTGGTTTGCTGCGGCGCAACCCAGCGCATGGCCTGCTTACGAAAGTTATACTTCTCAGTCAGTTTGGCTACCGACGTTTTTTCTAAACGGTAAACGGCATCGTTAAGTGCATCGTTTACATCTTGCGCAAAATGTTGCTCGGTTAAGCGCACCGCATTTGTTACCCAATATAACTGCACACATATAAGCGCCAAAAGCACAAGGCCAATAAAAAAACTAAAGAAGAATATATCTCTGCGTTTCATATTAAAAGAGTAAATATAAAATCTTCCTAGGAGACCATTATTGTTTTAACAATCATTAACAGCTAAAAATACGGCTCAATATGTGAATGATACAAATTTTACGGAGAGTTGCACAAGGCCCTTCTCCCCTATGTGGAATAAATTTGAGCTGATAAATTAAGTTGTTATGAAAACACTAGCGTTAACATTCTCATTTGTACTAATTATTGGCTTTGGTAAGGCACAAATACAACCTATAGCACCGCCTACAAACCCGGCGCCAACTTTAGTTCCTGCCCCTAATTTAAGTCCGCCTGTTACACCTACTAATCCAAACCCAAATCCGCCACCACCACCCGCCCCAACCTATACTACAAGCCCAAGTGTACCTGCACCGCCTTACAGGGCGCCTGCTACACCCAATCCGGTTGCTACACCCGTGCCCACTGCAACACCGGTTACTACGCCGGTACCGGCTACCTTGCCCAGGGATACAGTGCGCAGATGAGCTGGGATGAAAGGTTTGAGAAATTCGGTACTATAAAAGTACAGCGAGAGACAGTTAAGGTGTACCGTGATTTTTACAACTATGTTGCCTTTAATATTGGCGAACCTGTGCAGACAGCAGTTTGGACTGGCGGTGTGTTAACTGTTACCTTAAACAATGGTAAGGTTATACGCTATAAAGATCAGAATGATATGGTGGGGATTTGAGAAAACAAATGATTATTGTACCACCACCTTTAAAGAAGATTCATACTTCATTTCACCATCAAAAACTTTTAATAAGTATACCCCCTGTGCAAGCCCGTCGCGGTCGATTGCATATTGCGTGTCGGTACTTTCCATTGTTCTCAATTTCCTCCCTGTTATATCATCAAGTTCAAGATAATGGTCACCGGCTTCGTTAAATGAAACGGTGCTTGAAGTTGAGAGTGGGTTGGGATAAATCTTGAATGTTTGATTATTTAATAAGCTATTTAAACCTGCGGGTTTTTGTGCTTTGTAAACCGCTATATGATTGGCTGTATAGCCTTTTGATTTGTTTTTTATGCCCTCATAGTATTGGGTGAATGCACCGCCTGCATATAACTGACCTTTATATAAAGCTAAAGCGTAAACCGTATTATTTACACCTCCTCCTATAGTATCCCAAGTATCCATTCCTCCATTAGTTGTATCATAAATACAACTGACAACATTGTTTATAGGGAAATAACCTGTATCATTTGTATTGATGTTTGTAACGTAGCTAATTTGTCCACCGATATAAAGGACTGTATCAAATGTTGCAAATGCATAAATTGGTCCTCCTTCTGGTCCTCCTGGTGTACCCCAACTAATAACTGCCGGCCATAGTCCTAGCCATTGACTAATCTCATTTGGGAAATCCCCTTCATTTACAGTGGTGTCGCATGATGGACCACCAGTTGTAAGTGTTCCATAGAAATCTGCAAATGCGTATATTCTATTAAAATAATAAGCTTCATAAGCAGGTCCGCCAGTATCATAGTTCCATGAAGTACCATTCCATGCAGCAATATAATTTGGAAAGCCGATTGCATTATAAGCCGGAGCACTTGTTATGGTTCCTATCATCAATGCTGTATCTATAACAGAATTATTTAAATCCCAATAAGGATAGTTTTTTAAAGCATATACAGTAGCCCAAGCACCTGAGCTTAAATTTGACCAAGAGGTACCATCCCAACCTGCTACGTAGTTCACTAGCTTTCCTCCTGCACTGTCAAAACTTCCGCCCGTATATAGTTTCCCATTATACACTTCTAAAGCGTGTACTGTGTCGTTAACTCCTTTGCCAAGTGCAGACCATGAGCTTCCGTTCCATACTGCAATGTTTCTTGCAGGTACGCCACCTGCGCTGTCGAATTTCCCGCCTACATATATTTTGCCATTATAAGATGTAATTGCATTTACCCG
The DNA here is from genome assembly GCA_013285655.1 of Bacteroidota bacterium. Lineage (GTDB taxonomy): Bacteria > Bacteroidota > Bacteroidia > JABEUT01 > JABEUT01 > JABEUT01. Next base: position 852 of record JABDHI010000088.1, on the reverse strand, counting down.
CCCATTTATTCCCTTCCCAACCTGCGTCCAGTTTGAATTATTCCATTGAGCAATATTGTTAGCCGAATTACCGTCTGCTGTAGTAAATGTCCCTCCTGCAAATAATAAAGAGTCGTATGCATAGAGTGCCAATACATTACCGTTCATGCCCATACCAGCAGGCTGCCAGCCTTGGCTAAAGGATTTTAACGTAAAAAGTATAAAAAAAGAGGAGAGTATAATTTTTCTCATAGTGGTAGAGATTTATTATACCAAATATACTAAAAAATGGGCAACGATAAAATACCGATCAATGCATGATTTGACTTGTTTATAATTCATCTGTTAGATTATTTACTTCGGTGTCAATAATGGGTAGCTTTGTATAGGACAAAAAAACAAAGCGATCCCCATCACATGACTCCGAGAGAATTTAAAACCACAGCCAATTCCTGTCGCAAAATAGCTGTTGAAAATCAGAATGTTATGAACCGTTACGGCAAATACGACACAAATTTCCCAAGTGTAAAATCATAAAACCAGTTGAAAATCAATAGAAAGGATAAAAATAAAGATTTGTATACGACAGAAACCGACATAAAACGACATAAAACGACACAAAAACACGGGTTACAAGTGTCACCCACCATTTGTTATGATAATCAGTAAGTTGATGGGTAACAAATGGCAAAAAACGGCTAATATCTTTAGCAAAATTGCAGTAAGTATTTGAAAACCAATAGAATAATAGCAGGTAAACAGTAAAAAACGTGAATTATATTAGTTTGAAAATCAACATGTTAGCGGTATACAGAACTGGTAAACACGAGAATAAAAATTGATGTTAAAAATCCTCCCCCTTCCCCTTCCAGC
>JABDHI010000087.1 GCA_013285655.1 Bacteroidota bacterium | reverse complement strand
AGGTGAGTGATGCATCAATTGCAAATGCTGATCAGGACGGAATTGAAGTCTTTATATCTACTACAGCAGGGGTATATTTGGGATTGCCATCAAATAACATGCTAGTTAGTGGAGATCAAATGGGATTTGGATATCAAACTGGGTCAGTTGATTTAATATATCTTAATTCATCTGCACCAAGTTCTACAATTGATTTAAAAGTAGTTGTAATTCCACCAGCTGTTATGAAACAGCACCCTAATACTAACTGGAATAACTGGAGCGAAGTAAACTCTTTAATGAATGAGCAGAAGGTAAAGAGTAATTAATAATAGCATTAGATAGAATAAGGAGGCTCGGTTATAACCGAGCCTTTTTTATACCTTATTATGCCCTAATTTCGTCAGGCTTTAATACAATAGAACTGATTATCCTTTTTACAGCGGCCTTACCAACTTCATCATCGCTTTGGTAAATAACCAAAATTTCCCAAAGCTCAGGGCCCTTGCCATACATTACGTTAACAAATTCGCAAGGGATACTATTGGTTTTAAAAGTGCCTTTTTGAGTAATGCAGGGGATACTATCTGCTGTCATAGTATGTTCTTCGGTGTAGTTAAAATCAGTAACCCCTGTAGATGTTTTCATATTGTTTACTGCTCCATTGGCTCCTCCCTGTAAACTTATTTCAGGTGCGTTAGGCATATACTTAACTGTATTTACAGATATCTGGAATCCTTTGTCGCCTGATGAAGAATAGGTATTCATCACGGCAATTAGTTGTTTTACATTATCAGCTAAAGGAACGTCTGATTTTGTCAGCTTGTTGGGTGTTTCAACAGTCAGGCCTAAACCATACGAATCTTTCACCCAATCTTTTGTTAGAACTTCACTTGATGTTTTGCTGGTAGCAAACCATTTTACGCCCCATACACTGGCTACAGGTATACCAATTTTCACAATTACTGCTACAAGTAATATACCAATTACCGTAACAACTCTTATTACTGTCGACTTAGTTGATGCCTTCTTAGGTGCAGGAGTTTCCGCAGTTTCACCTGCAATACAAACTTCTTTCTTGTATTGCTCAAACGTTTTGCCGGCATTAACCTTCGACCATTCTAAAAACGAATTGGTAAGTGCCTGATTGCAACTTGAACAGGTTGAAAGGGCACCGGAAATTACTTCATTCAGATGTCCGCAGTTAGTACATTTTAAATAATACATGGCCTAGTGGAATTTAATAGTTGAAGTGTATTTATTTTAAGTCCTCCCTAATGAGGAGGATTTAGGTGGGGCTGATCTTTTTACTTCACCTCCTTAGCCTGCTTAGCTAAGTCGTCAACCACTTTTTGCTGGTTGCTTATTTCGGTTTGCTTTTTAGCCTGTGCGTCCTTGTTCTTTATAATAGCGTCCTGATCCTTTTTAATTCTACTTTGGTAATCGTCAATTTCGCTATTCAGGTTCTTGTTGTCTTTTTCCAGGTCTTTTTGCTGGCTGGTTAATTTATCCAGTGACTTCTGTTGTATTTTTTGTTTTTCGGTAATTGCATCTGCTGTGGTGCTAACAGCAAAGTCGTGCATTATTTTTTCAGCAATTTTATATTTATCGGGGTGTTGTGTGGCCGATAAAAAAGCTCCTCCAAGGTCGAAAGAAACTACCAGTTCAATCTCATCTTTTTTTACGTCAAAACGGGCATAAATGTCAATTGGTTTATCGCCCATAGTTTTTATAGTTGCATTCTGTGCAAACATAATTCCCTTTGAGGTAGACACTTTAGCGCCGTAATCTTTCATTAACGATTTCCATGCTTTTTCTACATCGCTTTCGTCGGCACCATAAATGGTAACCACCAAAGCATTGTTTTTACCTTTCCCCAGGTCCTCACTTTGTTCGTGCACAGTAATTTTTTGCCCCCAGGTTATAAATGAAAATAAAAGTGCTGATAGTAATAGTGTAAATTTTCTCATGTGCCCGAGGATTTAAGGTTTAGACAAATATATAGATATTCTTTTATGAGAAAAAGGTTTCATTTTGGGAATGAATCCGATTAACCCCCAACCCCCTAAAGGGGGCCAAAGGAGTGGTGGTGTATTAAAGCCCCTTTAGGGGTTGGGGTAAAAGCTCTGTGGCTTTCTGCGTGTATTACTCTGTGAACTCAGCGGTAAAATGAATACTAAGATTGCTTCGTGCCTCGTAATGACGAACTTCGTGCTGTGTTGTAACAAAAGCCCCTCCAATGGAGGGGTGCGGGGAGGCTCTTTTTATTTCCCCATGGCGATAGCCTCGCGGCGGGCCATCACGTAGTGATATATTAAATTGTACTGGGTCGAGTCGAGTTTTGCTTTACGTCCCATTTTTTTCATCCAGTCCGGCCATTCGGTCAGGCTATAATCTTGTATGTTCTTCATGTCGTGGCAGTCGTTACATTTTACAGAATACAAGCTATAGCCCTGCTGTAACTGCGCGAATGTTGTTCTCTGCCAATGAGTTTGTGCAATTGGCACGTCAGCTTCTTGTGGTAAAAATGGGTCAGCCTTTTTAGTAGTTGATTTAGTGCCGGCACATTGTGCTACCATTATGGCAACTGAACCAATTATAAGTGTGGTTTTATATTTTTTTATAAAGGCAATAAATCGGCTCATTAAAAATAGAATAGGTTGTAAGCCTCAAAATTAAATTTAATTGATACCGAAAGAAATTCAGCTTGCTAAAAAATGTTAATAGAGTTTCGGTTTTACCCCAAACCCTTAAAGGGGCTTCAACTAGTTTTGTAATAAGGCAGGTATATACTCAAAGCCCCTTTAGGGCTTTGGGGTTTGAATAATATTAATGCCTAGCTTTCCATATAATCAAGTTCCTTGCCAAAAGTCTCCTTAAGGTTGTAAAGCGCAAGTAACGCCAATGATATGCACAGTATCCCTGTGTAGAGGGCTGCGCTCCATTTTCCGTATGATGGAGTAAGTAAAGTAATAAGTGCATTAACCCCGATTACCGAACCGCGAACAAAATTGGGAACCGTGGTAGTAACGGTAGCGCGCATATTGGTTCCAAACTGTTCCGACGAAACGGTAACAAATATGATCCAATAACCCTGGGCAACACCCAGGAAAAATATAATGGTATAAAATATAGTAGAACTTAATCCGAACGAGAAGAAATAGGCAGCAGTGAAAATAATAAGCAACCCGAGTGCCATCCACAATGATTTTTTTCGTGAATGCATGGCTTGGCCCACAACACCCCATAACAAACTACCAATAGATGCACCTATGTAATGATACATTACCGCCTGCCCCGCAATAACGGTACCTTGAATGTGCAAGACATTCGTTGCAAAATCATCAGAGAAAGTAATGAGATAACCAATTACATACCACACCGGTATACCCAATAAAATGCAGAACAGGTATTTCGAAAACCGTTTCCAATTTGTAAAGAGCATTAAGAAATTTCCCTTTGATACTCTTTCGGTTTCTAGTTTTTTAAACATACCCGATTCTACTACATATATACGAAGCACTAATAGCAATAAGCCTTGTATGCCACCTACCAGGTAAGCCGTTTTCCAGCTAAAGCCAGCTGTAATAGTATAGCCAAGCACTGCCCCCAATATACCAATTACACCAACCATAGTAGTTCCGTAGCCACGGTTCTTGGTCGTCATTACTTCCGATACTAATGTAATACCTACGCCAAGCTCACCTGCTAAACCAAAACCCGCAACAAAACGCATAAAAGCATATTGCCCTATGGTTGTTACAAATGCATTGGCAATATTGGCCAACGAATAAATAAGTATAGTAAAGAACAATACAGATAACCTTCCTTTTTTATCACCCAAAATACCCCACAATATTCCGCCAGTTACCATGCCCAACATCTGCATGTTGAGTAGGTATTTGCCCTGCACCAATAAGTCAGCCCCGCTAAAGCCCAATGCTTTAAGGCTAGGTACACGCACTATGTTAAACAGTGTCAGATCATAAATGTCGACAAAATAACCCAGTGCGGCTACAATTACCATGATGTTAAATACACGGCCTACAAGATTGGGTTGCGATGATGACATATATGTTATTGGAATGAATCGCTAAAATAATCAGTTTTTTAACCCATACATAGAAAATTAGCCCTGAAATGTTTTTAAGTTTGCAGCTTGCTATGAACGATTACCTGGTATTTGCATTTTTAATTTTTGCGGGAGCCTTAAGCGCTGGCTTGCTGGGTGCCTTGTCGGGCCTGGGTGGTGGCGTAATAATAGTGCCGTTGCTAACCTTGGTTTTCCATGTTGATATACATTATGCCATCGGAGCATCGCTTATTGCTGTTATTGCCACATCTACAGGTGCTGCATCAGCATTTGTAAAAGAAGGTTATTCCAATATCCGCATTGCTATGTTCTTAGAAATGGCTACTACATTGGGTGCTATAGTCGGAGCATTTGTAGCTAAAGACCTGTCGCCTTCTACCATTGCAATCATTTTTGGGTGCATGCTTATTTATTCATCTATAGCTTCATTAACCGAACCTAAATTTCCGGCAGAATATAAAATGAGCAAATTGGCGGCACGGCTGAATATGAACGGTAGTTATCCTACAGCCGATGGCCCTAAAGAATATAAAGTGTATAATATTTTCGGTGGCTTTTCTGTAATGACTGTTGCAGGTGTGTTATCCGGATTGTTGGGTATAGGTTCAGGTGCGGTAAAAGTATTGGCCATGGATAAAATAATGAAGATACCTTTTAAGGTTTCTACTGCTACAAGCAATTTTATGATTGGCGTTACCGCTGCTGCCAGTGCCGGCATATACCTGCACCGTGGTTATATCGATCCTGCCATATCTATGTCGGTAATGTTGGGTGCATTGGCTGGCTCAATAATTGGTGCACGCTATATGGTAAAGGTTAAAGTAAAATCATTGCGCTATATTTTTTCTGTCATTATTCTTGCACTGGCTGCCGAAATGATATATAACGGCTTAACACATAAATTCGGATGAGCATTAAGAAATATGTGAAATGGGGCGACCCCGATATGGAGTTGCTGTTAAGCAGGATAATGCGTTATGGTATTGTTATTGCATCAGTTATTGTAATTATAGGCTGCATTACTTTTTTAGAAGCACATGGGAAAGATGTGCCTCAATACAGTCATTTTACCGGTGAACCTCCTGAATTTACAAATGTGTGGAGAATTATTTCTTCTCTTTCGAGCACCAGTGGCAGAGGGTTGATAGAGTTTGGGCTTTTAGTGCTTATTGCAATACCTGTTTTACGGGTAGCTTTTTCAATAGGTTCTTTTATTGCGGAAAAAGATAAGACCTATGTAATAATTACCAGTCTGGTTTTTATACTTTTACTCTTTAGCCTTTTTGGCCAGCAATAATTAGTTAGCTGGTTTTCTCCTAACCAGCTTCTGGAAGAATGAAATGTAGAAGCTGCTTTCGAATAAAGTAGAGTCCATAGATGCTTTATAGGTGAAAAATGCTGCAATTGGTGTAAGTATAGCGGCCGGCATCCAAAGGCCAATTGCCACATCCATAACACCTTCTTGTGCCGACTTGATACCGATGATTGACATGATGTAAAAGAAAATAAAGAATATTGCGGATACTACCACCGGCATACCCAATCCGCCTTTTTTAATGATGGCACCAAAAGGTGCACCTATAAAGAACAATATAAAGCAGGCACAGGCAAAGGTGAATTTGCGCTGTATCTCAATGCGCCTTTTTAAAATATCTTGTGTGTTCGAATGTTGCGATTCGCTGTTGCCCTTTACAAAATCTGTGGCATTACGCACGTTATTAATGGCTGCTTCTATTATAGATACTTTGCCTTGTGCAGGAAAGTTGCTGAAATCGGCTAGTGAATGGTTAGCTACGCGACTTTTATCGAAAAAAGATCTGTTAAAATCATTATAAAACTGCTTTTTAGCTTTTGCAGAAGTAACTACCATAGAATCAGCAGTGGCTTTTAGCTGCTT
>JABDHI010000086.1 GCA_013285655.1 Bacteroidota bacterium | reverse complement strand
CGTAGTTATATTAAACTGGAACGGAAAAGCATTTTTAGAGCAGTTCCTTCCCCTGGTTGTTACGCATACCGGCAGTGATGCAGAAATTTATGTGGCGGATAATGCGTCAACAGATGATTCTATAAAATTTCTCAAGGAGAAATTTCCGGCAGTGCATTTGGTGCAAAACCCTTTGAATGGAGGTTTTGCTGTGGGATATAATATGTCTCTGACGCAAATAAAAGCCGACTATTATGTTCTGTTGAATTCGGATGTTGAGGTGACGCCCAATTGGGTAAGAGCACCTGTGGAGATGTTGGAGAGGAATAAAGATGTGATGGCAGTGCAGCCAAAAATTAAATCATACTTCGATTCCAAAAGTTTTGAATATGCAGGTGCAGCGGGAGGGTTTCTTGATGTATATGGATATCCGTTCTGCCGTGGCCGTATTTTCGATACTATTGAAAAGGACGAAGGACAGTATAACCAAGCAAGTGAAATTTTTTGGGCAAGCGGTGCATGCTTATTTATCCGTTCATCTGTTTTTCATGAAATGGGTGGCTTTGATGAGGACCTATTCTCGCATCAGGAAGAAATTGACCTTTGCTGGAGAATGAAGCTAAAGGGTTACAAGATCATGTATTGTCCAAATTCAGAAGTGCTGCACTATGGTGGTGGCTCATTGCCCAAATCAAATCCGTTTAAAACCTATTTGAACTTCCGCAATAACCTTATTATAATTTGTAAAAACCACCCGACACGTGCTTTAAAGCAAATCGTGTTTCAGCGTTTAACACTTGATGGGCTGGCTGCTGTTCGTTTTTTATTTAAGGGCGATTTTGGAGATTTTTGGGCTATTGCGCGGGCGCATGGCCATTTTTATAGAACATTCAGGAAGACATGGAAGAAACGCCAGGCGGTTCAGGCATCGGTTACTAACCCTGAGGTTTCTACCATATACCGCAGAAGCATAGTACGCAAATATTTCATGGAAGGGAAGAAGCTATTCTCTCAGCTCGACTCTAAAGATTTCTACTAACATGGATTGGAAGTCGGCAGTAAATGGTTTTAAAGCGTATTTAATGCTTGAAAAATCACTTTCAGGCAATACCTTAGAAGCTTACGTGCATGATATCGACCTGTTTCGAAAATTTCTGGAAGAAAAGAAGTATGAAATACCACCTGAAAAAGTAACTCTTAACCAGTTGCAGGAATTTTTAGCGTGGATAGGAGAAACTAGTATAGGTCCACGTAGCCAGGCACGTTTAATATCAGGTATACGCGCGTTTTATAAATTTCTGCTTATGGAGGACGCTGTACAGCAAAACCCTGCCGAACTATTAGAATTGCCGAAGTTGCCTAAAAAATTGCCCGAAGTACTTAGTGTTGAAGAGATTGATATGATCATTAATGCAATCGACCTGAGTAGGCCAGATGGGCAACGCAATAAAGCCATGCTCGAAACTTTATACTCCTGCGGGTTACGTGTATCTGAACTGGTGGGTTTAAAGATTACCGACGTGCAATTTGATGAGGAATATGTGCGCGTTATTGGTAAGGGGAATAAGCAACGCATAGTACCATTGAGCGAGAGTACAGCTAAGTTTATTCGTATTTATATGAATGAAATTCGTAATCACTTAACAATAAAAAAAGAGGCGGAGGATATCGTATTCCTGAATAAAAATGGGAATAAATTGAGTAGGGTAATGGTCTTTCTTATAATACAGAAATTAAAAGAGAAGGTAGGCTTAAAGAAAAAAATGAGCCCGCATACGTTTCGGCACTCTTTTGCAACTCATTTGGTTGAGGGTGGTGCCGATTTGCGTGCGGTGCAGGAGATGCTGGGCCACGAGAGTATTACCACCACTGAGATATATACTCACCTGAACAGGGAGTATTTGAGAGATGCTATTTTGCGTTTTCACCCCAGGAAATAAAGTGAACCTGATTAGTGAAAACTATGCCATTATATAAGATAATGAGCAGAGTTTGGAGAGAAAAATCTATTTTCTATATTTGTACCAAAGAATGAGATATGGCAGTTTATCGCTTTAAAGTTTACTTCGAAGACGACGAGAGTGTTTGGCGTGAGATTGAGATAAAATCGACCCAAACATTTGAAGACTTCCATAATATTATTCAAAAGGCTATTAAGTTCGATGATGCCCATGGCGCTTCGTTTTACGTAAGTAATGATACTTGGCGCAAGGAGAAAGAAATCAGAATATTACGTAGTCGCAAGGCTTTACAAAAAGGCACTTGGATGCACGAAACCAAAATAGCCACCCTAATTGACGACCCTCACCAAAAGTTTCTTTACGAATTTGATCCTGAAGGCGGTAACTGGATGTTACATGCTGAGCTGATGAAGATTTTACCTGACTCTCCAGTTGATTATCCACGTATATCGAAAAGTAATGGTAATCCACCAGCACAATATAAGGCAACACTTCCGACTGATGTTATTGAAGAAGATGAGGATGAAGAAGAAATTCACGAAGAGAAAGGCGGTTACGTTCATAAAGTAACGGAACATTATGCTGAGGGTGAAGAGGGAGAAGAAGAAGGCCCAACAACCTTACGCACTAAAACAGAAGCCGAAGAACTTGGCGAAGATGCCGGTATAGTTGGAGAAGAGGAAGAAGCTACGGAGGATTTTGAAGAAGAAGGCGGCTTCGAAGAAGAAGAGATTTAATTCCATTTATTTTGTCAAATAAGTTACTGATAGCAATTGTTGGCCCTACTGCTGTTGGGAAAACTGCTGTTGCCATTAATTTGGCCGAAGAATTACATACAGAAATAGTATCGGCTGACTCTCGACAATTTTATCGCGAAATGGAAATTGGTACTGCCAAGCCAACTGCGGAAGAACTGAAGAAAGTACCGCACCATTTTATCAATAACTTATCAATACACGATGAGTATAATGCAGGCAAATATGAAAAGGAAGCAGTTACCTGCTTAGCCAAACTTTTTGAAAAACATGATAAAATAATATTGGTTGGCGGCTCAGGGCTATTTATTGATGCCTTGTGCAATGGTTTTGATGAATTGCCCGAAGCAGATTTGAAGTTGAGAGAGCGATACGAGGATGTATTGAAGAACGAAGGAATTAGCGCTTTACAACAAGAACTTCAATCAAAAGATCCTGACTATTATAATGAAGTGGATAAAAATAATCCTCGCCGACTTATAAGAGCTCTGGAAGTAATTAATCAAACCGGATTGCCGTATTCACAAATTAGAAAAAGGAAAGTGGCGCAGAGAGACTTCGCCATAATTAAAATTGGTTTAAACTTAGATAAAGAAATTTTGCGAGAAAGAATTGATAAGCGGGTAGATGATATGTTAACTGCGGGTTGGTTAGATGAATGTAAGAGTCTTTATGAATATAGAAACTTGAATGCATTGCGTACAGTAGGTTATACCGAGTTGTTTGACTTTATTGCCGGTAAGAATGATTGGGAGACCACTGTGCAAAATATAAAAACCAATACGTGGCACTATGCCAAACGACAACTTACCTGGTTTAAAAAAGACAAGGATATTAAGTGGTTTTATCCAACTGAAATTGAAGCGATTCAAAGCCATATCAATAATAAAAGTTAAAGCGTATTCTTTTAGTATATTTAGGTTTTAAACTGATGGTTCAGGAGAAGAAGAAAATAATAGTTAAAAAACACCCATTGGTTATAAGATGGACGCATTGGGTCAATTTTCCTGTATTAGGAATAATGATCTGGAGCGGCATGATGATATATTGGGCCAATGATATTTATCGTATTGGTTGGGGAGATAAGACTGTACTTAAGTTTTTTCCTGATTCATTTTATAGCGCATTAAATCTCGACGGACGTCTTTCCGATGGAATGGCATTGCACTTCTTGTTTATGTGGTTCTTCTTCCTCAATGGCCTTGTGTATGTACTATATACTATTATTTCAGGCGAATGGAGAATGTTATGGCCAAACCGAAGGTCATTTAAAGAAGCGTGGCAGGTTTTATTGCACGATTTGCATATAAGGAAGTCAGGGCCACCTTCTGCAAAATACAATGCCGCGCAAAAAATAGCCTACTCATCTATTATTTTAATGGGGCTTGGTTCATTGCTTACGGGACTTTCAATATATAAACCAGTGCAGTTTGGTTGGCTTTGCACAATGCTTGGCGGCTATGAATGGGCAAGGGTAGAACATTTTGTGCTGACCATTGGTTATGTATTTTTCTTTTTAATACATATAGTACAAGTTATTATCCATGGTTGGAATAACCTCCAGGCTATGATAACAGGGTTTGAGATAAAGAGAATAAAATCCGAAACAATACAAGAACCTAAAGCTGAAGAGCAAAAAACTGCCAACTAGTATCATGAAGAAAAAGGACTTACGAGAAGAAGAGATACCTGTAAAGAATATCAGAAGGCGAACAATTCTGTCTTTTGTTGTTTTCTTTGTTTTAATGGGTTTTGCAATTGCTGGTTGGAAATGGTTGAACAGGCAAGACACTAGTGACGGAGCATTAAAGCCTTTACGTGCTGTTTTAAATGAAAATGAAAAAATAAACAGTGCTATAGAAGGCAGGAATCACTTAGTAAAAGAGTACCCTAAAAGTAAGGCAGATAAGAATGTGCGGGTTAATGGTGATGTAGGTATGGGTGATGATTTTATGGTTGATACATGGGAATTAACTGTAAACAGACATCCTGAAAGCAACTCACCCGATTCTGTTCTGCATTTGAATATGGATGAGATACGGAAATTACCTTTTAAAAATTTAATTTTCGATTTTAAGTGTGTGGAGGGATGGAGCCAGATAACAAATTGGGGTGGAACAAAGTTTTCTGATTTCTTAATTCGTTATCATTTAGGTACACATAGTGGCAAGGCACCAGACCCTAGTCATCCGGAAGATATGTATAAATATGTGGGCCTTATGACTCCCGATAGCGCTTATTATGTTGGTATAGATATGCAAAGTATAATGCATTCGCAAACTATATTAGCCTACGAAATGAATGATTCTATTTTGCCTAAAAATCAAGGCGCTCCCTTGCGTTTAATTATACCAATTAAGTACGGTATAAAAAGTATTAAGCGGATTGGCTACATTTATTTTTCAGATACCCGCCCCAAAGATTATTGGTTTGAACGTGGGTATGATTATGATGCTGCCTTATAGTTGACGGAAAACTTTTTTAAGGCTTCCCTGCATATTAAAACTGTGCAACAACTAAAAATAGAGTAGGTGAAATTTGAATCTCTTCTGGCTGAATTCTAAAGTAGGCATAGGTATTTTAATAAATGAAACTGTGCCGAACAAAGCTTTAAGGGCACCTGAATTTGTAGGTATGCGCGTCAAATCAACATCAAGTGAGCAATAGTATTGTCTATATCGGTCAAAGCAAACTTCTTCCCCACTGCTGTTGTATGTTATTGGGTTCTGCATGCCACCGGTCATACCTTCGGCGCCATATCCAAAGTCAAGGCAAGCCCATTGAGGTATTTTATTCCCTTTTGGTAAAAATGAAGCGATTGCAATACAAAACCAATATGTTTGTCCGTTGTAATCTTTGATGCTTTGTTGAACCAGATTGTCTCCCAACTCATCTGGACGATATTGGGCATACATGCTCGGATGGAAAGATATTTTCATGCTGACCCGTTGTTGGCCCCAGGTCCCTTCTTCAAATCCATAAAGACTGGCCCCGGCAGTATTTGCTACCATATCGCCTATTGAGAATCCCCAGGCACTCGAAAAACCATCAAAAATTTCGATGTTTGTTTGGTAGGCCATAGCGAGTGCCGAACCATATACGGTCGACTTAGAACGACCGATACCGCTCCATGTATATAAAGCGGATGTAATGCGACTTAAGGTATATGCAGTAAGCATATGCCCAAGCTTATCCATTTGCAGCCATTCTTTATTATCATTAAATAAATGAAAGGAGGAATGAGCATAATTTTTGTACCATAATACATTCAGGCCGACCATTGAACCGGCATAAACACCTCCTTCAACTGCAAGTAGTGGTATCAAGCGATTATTGTCCTGCATTTTTGCAGGAGTAAAGAAACTTTGGCCATTAGAAATGGAGCAGGAATGGCCTAATAACCAAAAAATTATGAATATTTTACCTAAAATAGCTCTCAGAATCAATTTTTTT
>JABDHI010000085.1 GCA_013285655.1 Bacteroidota bacterium | reverse complement strand
GTGGATCGGAAGCAGCTATTGACCAGGCGGGTATTGGTGGGTTTAATGCCATGAAAGCTTTATCAGAACGTAATGATTCGCCTGAAACAGCATCGCGCCCTTTTGATAAGGACCGTGATGGCTTTGTAATGGGCGAAGGAGCAGGTTGCATTATATTAGAAGAAATGGAACACGCTTTAGCGCGTGGTGCCAAAATATATGCTGAAATAGCCGGTGGCGGATTGACTGCTGACGCACATCACATGACAGCACCACACCCTGAGGGGTTGGGAGCTATTAATGTAATGAGGCTTGCACTTGAAGATGCAGGATTGAAACCTACCGATATTGGTTATATTAACGTACACGGCACATCTACCCCATTGGGAGATATTGCTGAAACCAAAGCCATTGTAAAAGTATTTGGCGAACATGCCTATAACCTGAACATCAGTTCTACCAAATCGATGACGGGCCACTTATTAGGTGCAGCTGGTGCTTTAGAAGCTATGGCTTGTATAATGACTGTGAAGGAAGGTATTGTACCACCTACCATCAACCACTTTACCGATGACCCTGAATTAGACAACAAACTGAACTTTACCTTTAACACTGCTCAAAAACGCACGGTTGACGCTGCATTGAGCAACACTTTTGGCTTTGGCGGACACAATGCATCAGTCATTGTACGCAAGTTTGCTAAATAATATTTCCGTAAAAAATTAATTAAACTACTCGCCCACTCTTTCGAGGGCTGCCATATAAAACCCATCATGGCCTGATTCAGAAGGCAAGACTTTATTTTCAGCAATCTTTTTATAACCACTATTTTCAGCAACAAACTTATCTACCACCCGCTCATTCTCCGAAGGCAATATGCTGCATGTAGCATATACAACCTTACCGCCAACCTTAGCCATTTTAGAATATGAACTCAAAATATTATACTGCTCACCGGTGATCCTGTCTATCATTTCTTTTTTAAGCTTCCACTTGTTATCGGGGTTACGCCTTAGCACACCAAGGCCTGAACAAGGCACGTCTAACAATACCCTATCGGCACTTGCTTCCATGCGCTTAATAACCTTTGATGAAGTAATTGGGCGTGGCTCAATAATACTAATACCTGCACGCATGGCACGTTTCTGCATCTCTTTCAGTTTCCATTCATGCACATCGAGCGCCATTATCTTTCCTTTGTTGTGCATTAAAGAAGCCATGTGCAGGGCCTTTCCGCCTGCGCCGCAACAAGCATCAACCACACGCATACCAGGTTTCAGATCCATAAAGTATGCAACCAGTTGTGACGATGCATCTTGCACTTCAAACAAACCATCACTAAAACTTCGCGTACGGAATATGTTTTGCCTAACCTCTAATTGCAATGCATCCGGGTATGCCGATAACTTGTTCGATTCAACTCCGTCATCCTTTAAAGCCCTTTGCAATTGCTGAACAGTAACCTTAATAGTGTTAGCACGAATAATTACCGGAGCAGCTTCGTTAAGTGCATGAATCTCACTGTCCCACTTTTTACCAAGTTCTTTACTACCTATCTCATCCAACCAATCAGGTATAGACTCTCGCAATGCCCTGGTATGCTCAACTTGTTTTAATATATCATCAAATGAACGTTCTCTTATCTCATCAAAGTCTTTCCAGGGTGGCAATACATAACCCGAAAGAAGAAAGTACACACCTAAAACATTCCACAAATCTTGCTGGCTCAGATTCGGTTCCTTACCATAAACAAACCAAAGCTTACGCCACCATCTTACCACTTCATAAACACTCTCAGCCAAAAACTTCCTATCCTTCGAACCCCATTTCGGGTTCGACTTCAACATATTCTTTACCACTGAATCAGCATACCTATCATTTCCAAAAACATCTTGCAATGCTTCAATCACAGCACGCACAAGGTTTGCATGCAACCTGTCATTCACTGCCGGACTAACATCACCTCCTCTATTCTTCATAATGATACAATACTTAATACTACCGCAAAAATACGGTTAAAACTCAACAAACTATTTATACTGAAATGGAAAACGATTAGAACTTAGCCCTTCTGCGCCTAACCTTAAACCTGTTCTTGCTAAACAAGCCAGAGTAGTGAGCACGGTAAATATTACTCTTTCCACGAATAACGTACCCAACATCGATGGTAGTAGTTATGAAACTATCCTTGTTACCGACATCCCCACGTTGTTCTCCTGGAAGGCCATATTGGTCAAGTCCTACACCACTTGCAGATGCCGCAGTTGCCCGGTTGGAGAAGTATGCCGCTTCCGCTTGCATTTGTGGACTCATACCCAACTTCTGCCATGTATTAGTTGCAGGATAAACATTACTTATATCATCCAGATAATCGGTAAAGGTTTTTGTCCAGGTAATAGACCAGCCTATGCGATATCTCTTTTTAATAGTAAAGTTCATACCTGCACCAATTGGTATACCAGGTTGTATAATGTGATAATGTACTCCTTCAGTTTCCAAAGGATGTAAGTTTACCCATGTCGGACCACCGCCTGCAACCATTTGCCCTTGGGCATTCCAGCTGTAGTGATTAGGGTTATAAGCAAAAGGATCTTGATACATTATACTAATACCCGCACATAAATAAGCACTGAAAGCATTCTCGTATCTGTATGTATTTCCTAAGTCAGGGTTCTCAAAAAAGGTCCATTCACCCATTGCATTGAATTGGAAAATGTCATTTCTGAAATTGAGATTCCTTCCCCTTCTCGGATCATATTTTGAAGTTAAGCTATCGGCACCTGAAACACGAACCCAATTTAACTGTGCTTCTAATGACCATGGATCCCGTAACTTATAACGTACATATCCTCCAACCGCCCAACGAGTCTCCTGCATCTTCATATCAAGTACAAAAGGCCGCTTCGACTGGCTAAGACCACCTATATCACCAAGGTAATTAGATGCACCAAGCTTCAGGCCATAGTCCCAGTAGTACTGGCTAAAACCAGCTAATGGAAACAGAAAAACACAAACTATGAGAATAATTCTCTTCACTACTATGACTTTAGACTCACAAATATATACTTTTCTATGAGAAAGCCTTCTTTTAATAATGTGTTTCAGTGGTTAAGCTTATATGTCTAAAGTGCTATTAACTATGCCATTTGTATTAGTATTTATTTTTATAGTTTAGCTCAAAATTAAAACCTCATGAAAACAAGACTCCTATTCTCATCACTAATTGCGGCAGGCATTCTGCTGTTATCTTCCTTTAACGGAGGTATGAAAACCCTCTACGACTTCAAATGCAAAACCATCGACGCCCAGGACTTCGACCTTTCATCGTTGAAAGGTAAGAAGGTGCTGGTAGTTAATACCGCCTCGAAGTGCGGCTTTACACCACAGTATGCCGACTTAGAGAAGCTCTACAAACAATACGGCGGAGCCAACTTCACCATCATAGGCTTTCCGGCTAACAACTTTGGCCATCAGGAACCCGGCCCTAACGACTCCATCAAAGTGTTTTGCACCAAGAACTACGGTGTTACCTTTCAAATGATGCAGAAGATATCGGTGAAGGGCGACGATATGGACCCATTGTACAAGTGGCTAACCCAGAAGTCGGAGAACGGTGTACAAGATGCCCCTGTAATGTGGAACTTCCAGAAGTTTATGATTGACGAGAACGGCCACTGGGTGGGTGTTGCAATGAGCCAGGAAAAACCCGACTGCGATAAAATTGTAAATTGGATTAAAGGAACTAAGTAATAAGTGGTATAGTGGTAGTATAAGAAAGGTCCCCTGCGGCAATTGCTACAGGGGACTTTTTCATTTAGCAGTATTGATCGAAAGCCGCTTTCAGGTTTTCTGCAACCATATTGGCTGAGTGACCTTCAATGTGATGGCGTTCGATAAAGTGAACCAGCTTGCCGTCTTTAAACAAAGCTATAGAAGGCGACGATGGCGGATAAGGCAATGTGTACTTACGCGCTTGTGCCGTTGCTTCTACATCAAAACCTGCGAATACCGTGGTTAGGTGGTCAGGTTTCTTTTCGTTTTTAGCGGCTAATAATATTCCGGGCCTTGCAGCACCTGCCGAGCATCCGCAAACAGAATTGAACACCAATAAGGTGGTGCCTTCTTTACGTATTGCGTTATCTACAGCGGTTGGTGTGGTAAGGTCCTCAAAACCGGCTCCTGTGAGCTCCGATTTCATCGGTTTAACTAATGTTTCTGGGTACATGGCTTATAAATTTAAGTATGCAAAGGTAGTAAAAAATACCGATGTTCGAACACTTAGTTCTAATCTCTTTTAGCCTTAAAATAATCGGTTACTATTGATGAACATTCTTCTTCTAATATCCCCTTGGTAATGATAGTTTTAGGGTGCAGCAAACGCGTGCCTACGGTCATAAATCCCCGTTTAGGGTCACTTGCCCCGTACACCACCCGGCCAATTTGTGCCCAAAACGACGCCCCCGCGCACATTACACACGGTTCAACGGTAACGTATAGCGTACAATCTTGCAGGTATTTGCCCCCAATGTGGTTCGCCGCCGACGTAAACGCCTGCATTTCGGCGTGGGCCGTAACATCGGTAAGCTGTTCGGTAAGGTTGTGGGCACGGGCTATAATGGTACCCTGGCACACAATTACGGCGCCAATAGGCACCTCATCTTTATCTAATGCTCGTTTGGCCTCCTTCAAGGCCTCACGCATGTAGCGCAGGTCTTCCGGTAGTGGGTCAATGTATTTGTTTTCCTGAGCCATGGTTTACACATTCTCTTTTTTTCCTTCTTCCGCCAGGTAAGTCTCTGCAAATACCGTATGCGCTTCAGCCAGCATAGGCCCCAGTTCTTTATATCGCGCCGAAAAATGCCCTATGATCAGTTTCTTCACCCCCGCCTTTTTAGCAATGGTAGCAGCATCTTTAGCCGTGCTGTGCATGGTTTGTTTGGCACGGTCGCGCATATCCTCCATAAAGGTAGCCTCGTGGTATACCAGGTCGGCATTGGCAATAAAAGGTATTATCTCTTCATCGTAAATGGTATCGGCACAAAAGGCGTAGGTGCGGCTAGGCATGGCAGGCAGCGTTAACACATCGTTAGGTATTACCTTACCATCTGCAGCTACAAAGTCCTCGCCATGTTTCAATGCTTCCATCTTCTCTACCGGAACCTGGTACTTCTCAATCTCTTCTTTTATAAGCTTGCGCGGCTTAGGCTTTTCGGTAAATATAAAGCCCACACAAGGTATGCTGTGCTTTACCACCACAGTGCTCACGGTCAGCTTTTCATCTTCAAACAACACCTGGCTTTCGGTATAGCTAAGCGGGTGAAACACTATAGGGTATTGCAGCACACTGCGCGAATGTTTGTTGGTAACATCTATTATCTCCTTCAGGCTAGCCTCGGCATACAAGTGGAGCGGTTCGGTGCGGCCCAGCAGGTGCAGGCTCGATAACAGCCCCATCAGTCCAAAAAAATGATCGCCATGTAAATGGCTTATAAAAATGTGGTTAATGCGTTGAAACTTTATAGAGTACCGGCGTAACTGCATCTGTGCGCCCTCGCCACAATCTACCAAAAAATAACGCCCTGCCATGTGCACCAGCTGACTTGTAGGATACCTGCCAAAGGCCGGTGTTGCCGAACTGCAACCTAATATAGTTACATCAAAAGCATCCACAGCGGGTTAAATACTTGTCTTGGCTTCGCCAATAAGGGTTATGCCTTCCTCCAAGGTTACGGCAGTGTTCAGTATGCTATCTAATTGCGATATGAGTATTAGCTTTTTAACCGATTCTTTTAAACCCGTTAGCACCAGCATGCCGCCCGAGTTTTTGCACAGGCGGTTACCTACCAGTATGGCGCTCAGCCCCGACGAGTCGCAATAGCGCGCACCCGACATATCTATTATTATGTTCTTGGCTCCATCGGCGTTTATATTTACCAGTTCGGCTTTTAGTTCAGGCGCTATCATGCTGTCTAGCTTCTCGGAGTTTATTTTAACTACCATACAGCTCTTTTGTTTCTCTATCTGAAGTATCATCCTCTGCTTTTTTAGTGTTTGTTGTAAGTGTTTTACAAATATATTAACATTATCCGTAATTACAAATTTTTCGAGAGGTGTCTGTCGCAAGAATTACTAACGACAATAGAACACGGATGACACTGATTAAACCGATTCACACTGATTTTTAACAAACGATGTCATGTTGAGCCTGTCGAAACATATTCCGATTTCACACTGATTTTACCCCAACCCCTGAAGGGGCTTTTAA
>JABDHI010000084.1:5427-6301 GCA_013285655.1 Bacteroidota bacterium | reverse complement strand
ACAGCAATTACCAGAAGAGTCAATAATGGTTTTAACATTCAATCTATTACTATCGGCAGACCATTTTCTTAATTTATTTTGAAAGTCTTTATCTCCATAAATAGGAATTTTTTTACGACCTGCCCATAATATTGAGTTTAACCACACTGTCCATGGCATTTGAACAAGAGAGTCGCCCTTAATAAGGCTAAATGACCTTCTGCTTTCATTCTCCTTATATGCCTTAATACTATCATCATTAATAGATTTAATAAACTCAGTTTTTATTAGCGAGTACATACTATTCATTTCAGATGTTGTCAGAAATCGACTGTATTGAATAATAGGAATTTCATATATCGGCGTACATGAAACATCAATACTATCTATGGAATGATACCCATCCCATTTTGGTCTTGGGTGATAATATTCCCTTGAAAAACTCATTACATATATACTATCCAGGTTCTTACTCCATTTTATGTCCAATTCATATTTATAAGTTTTAACTTTGTTTTGAGGTATTGTATGCTCCACGGTCTCGCTTAGATCATAACACCGATAGCTGGAGCCGTTTATATCATACAAATTAATATTACTTGGTATTTTGTGCTTTTCTATCTCATTCAAGTGCTTTAATAGCTTATACTCTATCTTATCCACCAATTTCTCTTCAGTGGTATCACTAATATTGAACACCAAAATGCTTCTTTGAGCAATGGAAAAATAATGACTCGTGCAAAGAGTAAAGAGAAGTAGTAGTTTTTTCATACTGCATTTTAATATTATAATGCAGAAACAATCAAAAAGATACAATTCAGCTTAAAATCTATACTTTTGCTACTCTAAAAATCAGATTATGAGCGCATGCGATCCGTTTAGTGTAACATTTGAA
>JABDHI010000084.1:0-5417 GCA_013285655.1 Bacteroidota bacterium | reverse complement strand
GTGCAGCCGATTACCTGGCAAAAGCCCAAAAAGCAGCAGCCAAAATGAATGGCATATTTGCCGGTAACGAAACTGCCGGAAGTTTTGATATAAATTCACCTTTAGGTAAAGTAGCCGGTAGTTATACTATCAATGGCCAAAGCGCTACTATTACCGTTACCGAAAAACCAATGATGTTGGGTTGCGGTATGCTGGAAGGATTGCTTAAAGGAGCGCTTTCGTAATTAAGACTCGCCCCCTTCCCCTCTCTACCAGTAGCGAGGGGCGAAATACAAATAACCAACGATAAAAATCAAGCGCGTTTCCCCTCTATATTTATAGAGAGGTGTTAGGGGTGAGTAGTATATTTCTTTTATTACTTTTGCAGCGCAAATAAAAAAGATCATGAAAAAACTGTTAATTGTCCTGCTTTGTGTGCCTGCTTTATGTTGGTTCAGTTCGTGCAACAGCAGCAATACAAACAATGGCATGTCGACCGATATAGTGGGTAAAACGCCTACTATGAACTTTGTTGATACCCTTCACGATTTTGGTACTATTAACCAGGGCGAAAAGGTATCGTACACCTTCAAATTTAAAAACACCGGTAATGTTGACTTAGTTATATCATCGGCCGTTGGCAGTTGCGGCTGTACTGTACCTCACTACCCAAAAGGTACTGTAAAACCGGGAGAAGATGGACAGATAGACGTAACCTTCGACAGCAGTGGCAAACAAGGCAAGGTAGAAAAGATGGTGACCTTGGTAACCAATTGCAAGCCTAATACCAAAATATTAACCATCCTCGCAGACATTCAAATTCCTAAAACAATTCAATAACCAAACTATGCTTAATCAAATTCTATTAATGGCTCCTCCAGCAGGTGCTTCTACCGGAGGTTCAAGTATGTCTTTCAACCTTATTTTTATACTCCTTATTTTCGTTGTATTCTACTTTTTTATGATACGCCCGCAAATGAAAAAACAAAAGCAGGCGGCTAAGTTTAAAGAAGAAATAAAGAAAGGCGACCGCGTAATTACCATTGGTGGTATACATGGCAAGATTGCTGAAATAAGCGACAAGAACTTCATTATTGAAGTAGAAAATGGCGGTCGTTTAAAGATCGAAAAGTCTGCTGTATCTATGGAGAACACCATGGCGCTGCAAAAGAACAACCCGGTAGCATAAATAAAAAGCGATGAAAGCATCGCTCCTTAAAAATATACGCAAGCCCGGCACCGAAAAGGGTAATAAGTTCAACATAAAGGTAATTACCTTTATTGCGTGCCTTTTATTGGCTACTGCTTTGTGGTTCATGAATGCCTTGTCGAAGAAATACGACGAACCATTGAAGTTCTACATCAGTTATGAGAACATGCCACAGGACAAGAAGCTATACCCGTCGGCTAACGTTCTACAAATAAAGGTTAACACCACAGGCTACCGCATCATGGCCTATAAACTGGGGATAAGCGACCCAAGCATAAAGCTTGATGTTAGCCAGTTCAGGCACAACTATTATTACGCTTTTACATCGCAACGCCATATTGAAAAACTACAAGAGCAGCTTGGCGATGCAGTCCAGATAAATGAAATTGTACTCGATACTTTGTTTTTACGCACTCAACCTGAAAACCCTGACGCAAACTAATGCTTAAAGTAGGTGTAACAGGTGGTATAGGCAGCGGAAAATCTACCGTATGCAGCATATTCGAAAGTCTTGGTATACCCGTATTTAAGGCCGATGATGAAAGTCGCCGTTTAGTGAATGAAGATGCCGTAATACAGGAACAGATAGTTGCTCTATTTGGTAAAGAGGCTATGCCTAATGGCAAGCCCGACCGCAAACTGATTGCATCATTGGTATTTAATGACCCCGAGAAATTAAAAGCGCTCAATAATATTATCCACCCTGGGGTTAGAGATTCATTTGCTAAATGGGCAGCCCAACAAACTGCACCCTGGGTTATTGAAGAGGCAGCTATTTTATTTGAAAGCGGTGCATATAAAACACTCGATGCCGTAATAGTGGTTACTGCACCTGAAGAGTTGCGCATAAAGCGCGTTATGGCACGTGATAACATTTCCGAAACGTTGGTTCGCGACCGTATAAAGAACCAGATGAGTGAAGAAGAACGGAAGCAACGTGCTACCTTTATTATTGAGAATGACGAAAAGCAAATGCTTACTCCGCAGGCATTAACTATATTTAAGGCATTATCTTCGGGTGTTAAGCCCTGAATTGCAATGAGAATAGCCTTACTTACCGATGGTATCTTTCCTTATCTAGTTGGCGGAATGCAGAAGCATTCATACCACTTAGCAAAGCATTTAGCTAAGAACGGACACACGGTTTACCTTTTCCATTGCCATGGAGCCGACAAAGATTCATCGAAACTTGAACTGTTTACCGAAGACGAAAAGAAGAACATACGTACTTTTCTTATTCCCTTCCCTAAGAAGAGCTATTACCCACTCCACTATATAACTGAATCACGGCTTTATTCAAAAGCAATATATAACGCCTTATTGCCCCTATTACCTGAAACCGATTTTGTATTTGCCCAGGGCTTTTGTGCTTGGGAATTATTGAACCGCAAACAAGCCAATACGCCACCTGTTGTGGTGCATTTCCATGGATTGGAGATGTATCAACCCATTCCGTCGGTAAAATCAAGAATCGCTGCCTATTTTATGAAGAATGCGGTTTATGCCAATTTGGTTAATACTGATTATACAATATCATTTGGAGGGAAGATAACCACCATTTTAAAGGAGCTGGTGCCACATGAGAAAATATGGGAAGTACCCGGAGGCATTGAGGATAATTGGCTTACAACAACCATTAAACCGGTTGGCGATAAAGTTAGGTTCGTGTATTTAGGCAGATATGAACGCCGCAAAGGAATCCCAGAGTTAAATGAAACTCTTAAAAAACTATCAACCGAGTCGGCATACCCGTTTGAGTTTACTTTTATAGGTGATATTCCGGATGAGCACAAATTGAAATCGCCAAGCATATTTTATAAGGGAAGCATAAGCAACGAGAACGAAATCAAATCATTACTCTCTCAAAACGACATACTGGTTTCTCCTTCTTATGCTGAAGGAATGCCTATATCTATTATGGAAGCCACGGCACAAGGGTTGGCTATTATTGCAACTGATGTAGGTTCTGTATCTACCCTGGTAAATACTAATAACGGCTGGCTACTCCCTACCCCATTCCCCGAGGTTATTGCCTTGGCTATGCGAAGTGCAATTAGGGACAAAGCAAGTTTGCAAACAAAAAAGGAAAACTCGGTCAAGAAAATTAAAGAAGGCTTTTTGCTCGATACATCAGCCAACGAGTTGATACGATTAATGGAACAACACCGAAAAAGGTAATACCGTATATTTAGCACATGAAAATTGTAGGAGTAAACCATTCCGGCTATAATACCACAAGGAATATCTCCTCACTCCCATTCAAAAATTATAGAGTAGAAAAGAAACGTGATTTCTTTAAATACCCCGAACATCTTTACTACCGTATCACAGGGCGAACTCACCCTGTATTATTTAACTTACACCAAGACTTGGGCCTAGCTCACTGCGACCTTTGGCACTTTTTTAATACTGTCAGTTTTACTAATAAGCCATGGCTCACCACTTTTGAAACCATGACTCCCCGTTATAAAGGCAGATACCAGGAAACAGGTGTAAAACTATTAGCAGGTAAGCATTGCAAAAAGCTTATTGGCATGAGCCAAATGGCCATGAACCTGCAGTTAGATTTTATAAAAAGAGAATACCCGCCCTATTACGATGCTATAGCTGAAAAACTTATGGTGATTCATCCTGCCCAGAAGCTATTGGTGCAAAACTACGGGCAAAAACAATTACCCCAAGCGCTGAGCTTCATTATTGCGGGTACTGAATTCTTTAGGAAAGGTGGAAATGAAATTCTTGCCGTCTTTGATAAGCTGTTGGACGAAGGCAAGAATATTAAGCTGCATATCATATCTACCATGCAGTTCGAAAACTCCCATGCTACCAAAGAAGATTACGACCATGCTCTTGAAGTAATTAGTAAACATAAAGAGAACATTAAACATTATAGTTATTTAGATAATAGCGAAGTGTTGAGTTTAATGAAACAATGCCATGTAGCGCTATTACCGAGCTATAGAGAAACTTATGGCTATTCTATTTTAGAGGCACAGGCAGCAGGCTGTCCCGTTATTACTACCGATATTTTAGCCTTTGGCGAAATAAATAATGATAATATTGGCTGGCTTATATCCGTACCGAAAGACGAAATGCAAAGGCCATTAATAACCAATAAAGAAGATAGAACCAGGTTTAGCAAACTGTTGGAAGAAGGACTGGAGAAGCATGTGAGGGATATTATAGATAACCCTGCACAAATAAGAACAAAAGCTTTAACGGCTATTGATAAGATACAAACCATGCATAACCCTGAGAAAGTAGCAGAGCAATTGGAACAAATCTATAATTTGGCACTTGCGTAATGAAGATAAAAGAGCTTTTTAGCGATATTACCAATTGGAAATGGTTTGTTTTTATAGCCATTTTGTTGCGTGGCCCGCTATGGCTTTACTTCGGCCATTTGGTAAACGTTCATCTACCCGAAGACCAAAAAATATACTCACATTTCGTCAGGGATGATTATATGTTCTTCTTTGAACCTGTAGATACTTATTTCCGTACCGGAACATATAGCTATTCGCACAACATACCGTTCACCGGCCGTATGCCTGGCTATTCTATTATTTACATGTTATTCAGGTTTATATTCTCACAAAAAGCGGCCGCATTTTGTGTGGTCGGCTTACAGTTCTTGTTGTCTTCAATCTCGGTGTATGTATTAGCTTTAACATCATCCAAAATTTTTGAGAGCAAGCGTGCATTCTACATAACCTTTTGCCTTTATGTATTGGCCGTGTTCCCCGGTTTTTTCGATTTTATAATTGTGGCTGAAAGCTTTTCGGTATCGGCATTGATATTCACTCTATTCTTCCTAACCAAATACATCAAAGAAGGGTATAAAACCAGTGATCTCATGCTTTCAGGATTGTTCCTTACATGGACTATCTTCCTTCGTGAATACACTGGCTTGCTTATCGTTGTTTTCCCAATTGCCATTGGTATTCATCACCTATTCATAAAAAAGCATGGCCTCGCCAAGGCCTTTATGGCAGGTTTGTTATTTTGCATACCCTTTATTCTTGCCGATGCAACTTGGACGACGCGTAATTACATAGCAACCGGTAAAATAATACCTATTACATCCAGCGACGAAGATGCCTATGGTAAACTCTATTCAGCTTCGTGGAATGCTATTGATGATTTGGTATATACCTGGGGAGAGAACGGAGCTCCTTTTGACCTGAATGGAATGGCCTATTATTACCGTACCCCTTCAGCTAAAAGC
>JABDHI010000083.1:6140-6303 GCA_013285655.1 Bacteroidota bacterium | reverse complement strand
ATCGCAAACGATAGTATGGGAACGTTTTAGATAGGTTTATTAAGATGTAAGCGGTTATTAAAGTAAGATTAAGGCATAAGTGTATGAAACTAAAAGTATTACAGAAAATCACTTTAGGAGTAGGGCTAGTTATAGCAACTGATATTTCTGCACAGAACATTGG
>JABDHI010000083.1:4683-6130 GCA_013285655.1 Bacteroidota bacterium | reverse complement strand
TATGCTATTTTAGATATGAATACCGGTAATACATTTACGGGAGCTAATGGCGGAAGAGGTGTTTTGTTCCCAGAAGTATCACTCAGTAGTATTACTGATGAATCAAAATTCGGGGGTGTTGCTCCAGCTAACGGGTTAATGATATATAATACCAATACAGTTGCTGGAGCTAATGGCGTTTCACCTGGTTTTTATTATTGGAATGGAACTGACTGGATAACTTCTACTGGTTGGGGTATTAAGGGTAACTCCTCTACAACACCAAGCTCATCTGCAATAGGTACTACAGTTAACAATAATTTTATTGGAACGACCGATAATAATGCTTTTGTTATAGCTACCGATAATCTTGAGCGAATGCGGATTACTTCAGGCGGAAGTATTGGAATTGGAACAAATACTGCTCCTTTGGGAGGAGTAGGCGCTGCATTAATTGCGGTGAACGGAGCTAATGGAAGTATTTCCGGACCACATGTACAGTTCACAACATCTTCAGATAATTATCCTGTGTTTCAGCAGCTTAATTGGGCGCATGATAATATTTCTTTAAATTTCGATTCGTATTACGATGGTGCATGGAGAAGTAGTACGGCGGCTACTATTGCCAATTTCCAAATATATAAAAGTGGTGGCAACCTCGATTTTTTCTATGCACTTGGAGCCGCCGCTGGCGCTATAAATACATGGAAGACGGCGATGTCAATATTGGGCGCTAATGGTAATGTTGGAATTAATACAAATGCTCCTAATCAAAATTTGTCAATTGCAGGGAGTGCTGGTGTTTGGAACCTTGGCAACTGGTATTGCTATACAGATGCAGGTGCCACAGAAAAAGGCCAATTGGGGCCAGAGCGGAATGAGGATCTTACTTTACAGTCGGTTACGAATGGCAATAGGTTGAGAATAGGAACAAATAATTCGACTATAGGGTTCTGGGATAATGGTAATCAAGCCATAGATGATAATCCACAAATGGCTTTGCTCGGGGGGGAGTTGGGGATTGGCACAACCACTCCGGACCGGCCGCTTAGTGTTAATGGAAATGCGGATAAAACCGGTGGAACCACATGGGGTACATATTCTGATATACGATTAAAAGATACACTCGGCCCATATACTAAGGGTCTTGCCGAAATTATGAAGTTGAAAACTATTCGCTTCAGGTATAAGAGAAGCAATGCACTTGGTATAAAAGATACACTAGATGAACATCCGGGGTTTATTGCTCAGGAGGTACAAAAGGTCATACCAGAAGCAGTTGAAAAAAGTAAAAATGGATACTTGGTATTAACAGGTGATCCTATACTATGGGCCATGTTAAATGGTATAAAAGAACAACAGCAGATGATATTAGATCAGAACAAATCGATTGAGGAATTGAGCAAAGAAAATGAAGAATTAAAAAAGGAAATATCCGACCTTCGGAAAAGTGTAATTAGCTTATTAA
>JABDHI010000083.1:0-4673 GCA_013285655.1 Bacteroidota bacterium | reverse complement strand
GTTTCAAAGCTATTGATACGTTCACCAATGAATAAAATCTTTCTTATACTCTTTTTTGCTTTTGCTCCGCTAGTAAACATGGCTCAAATGGATCTTGTTATTTCCTCTGGGTACATTGTAATTGACGATGGAACTTCAGCAAAGCCTTCTTTATTGGTAGTTAATAATCCTGCAAATAATGCTATAAAGGTTTCCTCGGGGGGGATATTGACAGATGTAAGCACACAGGAATTCAATGAAGTGCAATGGGATATAGGTGCGAATACAGGTACCTATGTGCTTCCTTTTTATTATTCTACCGCTGATTACTTACCACTAACAGTTACATTAAGTGGTGCCCCGGTAGTTGGCGCCGGCGGGGGGCATATACGGTTCTCTACTTGGGAAACAAATGCTGATAATTTACCAAGGCCTTCTGATGTTACTAATATGTATCCTTCAAGTTTACCGGGAAGCCCTTCAAATACTGATAACTCATATAATGTGGTTGATCGTTTTTGGATAATAGATCCATACACCTATGGTTCATATACTACTCAGCCCGATCCCACTATTACGTTTTCGTATATATACAATGGCGCAAACAGTGAAGTTGGGAACGCAAATAACAATATCGATGGATCGTTAGAGGCTCAACGTTTTAATAGCACTGAAAGCACATGGTCGGGCTATAATGGCCAAACTGGAACAACTGCAGCGTTAGGTATACATACTAAAACTGTTACCACAGGAACAGTAGATGTTCTTACTACTGGTGGCTACTTTTGGCGTTCATGGACGCTCTCGAGTAGTACGGATCCTTTGCCAGTTAACCTAACCTCCTTTACTGCAGATTGTAATAATTTTTACGCGCTGCTTAATTGGACAACCGCAACAGAGGTTAATAATCACTTTTTTACAATTGAGAAGACACTAGACGGAGTGAATTACGAAACAGTAGCTATTGTAGATGGAGTTGGTACAAGCACTACGCCGCATAACTATTCTACCATCGATGAAAGCCCATATACCGGAACATCATATTATAGAATATCACAAACTGATCTTGACGGAACTGAAAAACATTTAAACACTGTGGTATATACTCCTTGCCAGGATGCTGAAAGTATAAATGCCTTTGCTCTTAATAACAACGAAATTGATGTACAGATCAACGCTGCTGCCAATGAGGTATACACCATTACTTTGATGAATGCAGTGGGTCAGGTAATATATTCTCAAGATCACGGGGCATTAATTGGGTTGAATGATTACAAAATTTACCAGTCTCTTGCTTATGGCATTTATATATTGCAAATTAGAGATGCGGAAAGAGTGGTTAATAAGAAAATGGTATTAGGCAGACCTTAAATGTTGCCTCATCTTCGCCTTATTTAATAAGAAGATCAGATTGTTTTTGAATGAAGAATAATTGCCACCTTTTTGCCTTCCTTTCATCTAAAAAAGTGCTAATATTGCAGTCCTTTCAATAAAAAGTGCTTAAAGAAGAAACATACGAAGTATCTGTAAAAACCGCCATATCGGGCAAAATAGCTGATTATGTGGCGTTTACTAAGTTCAGGCTCGCTTCTTTAGTCGTTTTTTCATCAGGTATAGGGTTCCTTATTGCAAGTGCTTCTCCTATCGATTGGTATAAATTCTGGTGGTTAATATTAGGTGGCTTTTTAGTTACCGCTTCATCCGACGGATTCAACCAGATCATTGAACGCGATCTGGATAAATTAATGAGCCGTACTGCGAACAGGCCCCTGCCGCAAAGCCGTATGAGCCTTACTGAGGCGTATATTGTAGCGTCGTTAATGGGTGTTATTGGGGTTAGCCTGTTATGGATTAAAATGAATCCACTAACTGGTATGTTATCCGGAATCTCTCTATTACTATATGCTTTAGCGTACACTCCACTAAAACAAAAAACTTCGTGGGCTGTTTTTGTAGGTGCCATACCAGGTGCTATGCCTCCAATGCTAGGGTATATTGCAGCAGGTACGGGAGATAAGATTGAATTCTACGCATGGCTACTCTTTGCAGTGCAATTTATATGGCAGTTCCCACATTTTTGGGCTATCGCTTGGGTTGTTGACGATGATTACAAAAAAGCAGGATTTCACTTATTGCCTTCAGCAGCTGGTAGAGACAAAACCACGGCTTTCGTAATCTTGGTGTTCACTTTCTTTTTAGTCCCTTTCGGTATGTTAACCAGCTTTTTTGGTATGAATGGTACCATATCAGGCATGGTTATAATAACCTGCGGTATGGCATTTGCCTACCAGGCATTTAAGCTTTATCGCGATTGTACTGTAAAAGCGGCAAAAAGGCTTATGTTCGGTTCGTTTATATACTTACCTATAGTTCAATTAGCCATATTATTTGGCAAAAACTAAGTTTTCATGGAAGCACAAATTGTAGAAAGCAGCAATTTACCTGTAGCTAACGTAAAGGAAAAATCGCTGAAAATGTTGTTATGGATAGGCCTCGTGAGCATTGGTATGATGTTTGCAGGGCTTACCAGTGGTTATTTGGTACGCAGGGGAACGGGCACATGGTTGCCATTTCAATTACCTTTTGCCTTTTATATAAGTACTGCTATTATACTCATTAGCAGTATTACCATGAATATGGCCATGCAAGCCGCTAAAAAAGGTTCTGCAAATGGAATAAGCACTGGTATATTACTAACGTGGATATTAGGAGTAGCTTTTGGTATATGCCAGTTCATTGGGTATAAAACCCTTGTCGACCAGAAGATATTCCTGGTGGGCACTAATAGCAATGCATCAGGCTCATACCTGTATATATTATCACTGCTTCACTTAGGGCACATACTAGGTGGTCTTGTGGCTTTAACCATTGCCTATATTAAGTCTTTACGAAAGAAGTATACTGTACAAAACTACACAGGTATTAAGTTATGTGCCACCTATTGGCATTTTCTTGACGGGTTGTGGGTGTACCTCTTTATTTTTATGCTCCTCTATAGGTGAGAAAAAAGGTGAAAATAAAATTTGCCAGATAGCGAAACTTTTTAATTTTGTGCGCTGATAGCTCAAACTAAATCAATTTATGTCAAATCAAGCTACTTTATCATTACGTAAAGACTGGGACGGAGGAGTATCACCTTTTGGGGTGAGCTACGGAAAAATGTTCATGTGGTTCTTTCTCGTATCTGATGCTCTTACATTCTCGAGTCTATTATGCGCTTATGGCTTCATGCGTCATAAATTTGCAGGAGACTGGGCAGTACCTAATAATGTATTTACCCACTTCCCTTTTCTGGAAGGTAAGAATTTGCCATTAGCCTACGTAGGGTTTATGACATTCGATCTTATTATGAGTTCCGTTACTATGGTATTGGCTGTTGAAGCTGGTCATAGACTTAACCGCAAACAAGTTGCTATGTGGTTGTTCTTAACCATTATTGGCGGCTTAATATTCGTAGGTTCTCAGTGCTGGGAGTGGTACCACTTCATCACCGGCGAAGAAACACACCAAGTATATCGTGACTATTGGATGAATGGTAAGCATATTATCGATCCGCATTTCCAGGGAGCCAACCTTATAGTAAATGCATATACACAGTTACCAACCTTTGGTGATTTCTTTTTCTGTATTACCGGGTTCCATGGTTTCCACGTATTCAGCGGCGTAGTTATCAATATTATTATGCTTATAATGGTGCTTAACGGCGTTATGGATAAACGTGGCCACTATGAAATGATTGAGAAGGCTGGTTTATACTGGCACTTTGTGGATTTAGTATGGGTATTTGTATTTACATTCTTTTACTTACTGTAGTAAACAACGTATAAAAATAAAGGCGTATGAATTTTTTCGAAGAATATCCTGGTTACCCTAATTACGAGAAAGCTGCTATACATGACGAAGCGCATGGAAAAGTAGTACGTAAAAAATTATGGATGGTATTTTGGATAATGCTTACCATTACTATTGTTGAACTGATTATTGGTTCTCAGTTCGAATTCTCAGAGATCAATAAAATATATACATTCATATTCCTTACGGTTATCAAGGCTTTCTTTATTGTTTGGGTATTTATGCACCTTGGCGATGAAAAAAGGGCAATGAAGTATGCAATTATTGCACCATATACCTTATTTATATTCTACCTGGCATTTATGTGTATTACCGAAGGAGTTTACTCTAAGGTAATTCGTGATGCTTTGGTTACAGTGGTGTTACACCAATAGATCTTGAAAAAAGCGCTGATACTACTATTCATTTTAGTATTCCCTTCAGCTGTTTATGTTTTTCTTGCAGCAGGTAAAGAGAAGTCTTTTATAAGGTTGCCTTATTTTGGGCCTAAAAAGGTTTTACATCTTACCATTGATGGCAAGCAAAAAACCGATACTGCCTTTTATCGTGTCCCTGCTTTCTCGTTTTACGATCAATATAACAGATCATACAGTTCGGGTATATTTAATAACAAAATATGGGTGGCGTATTTTGTAAACATCCGTGATAAAGAAAAGGCTCCTGCTATGGCTGTTTTAATGAATAGGATTGAAGAGAGAAGTGACCTTGATACAGCATTGAGAATGGTAACATTCACAACCGATTCTGAAAGCGCCCAAAGCATGCACGATTACGCTACTACTATACATGCAGGTACAAGAAGAATGTTTTTTAGCGGTAATGCAAAAGAACTGAATGAACTT
>JABDHI010000082.1 GCA_013285655.1 Bacteroidota bacterium | reverse complement strand
TTACTGATGCTTGAAACAAAAACTCATAACCACCAATGCCTGAGCCAAACATAAGGCTAAGTAAATATGCTATTAAGAAGAATGGAGTAAGAAGCACAGCAACGCCTATAAAACATTTGTCGGTCAGTTTGTTTTCATACAGCTGAAAAGGCCCTCCGGCGCCCGGAGAAGCCGTTTGTTCTTCAGCTATTGCTTTCCTAAAATCTAAACTATGATAAATAAAAACACAAGGCAAATAAGCATAGTATCCGTAACCATCCGCACTTATAGTCATTTTCCAGGAGTCGTCTTTCCAACGACTTTTAACCGTGTAAACCAGACTTATTGCCAGAATGAAAAAAATTACAGCTACTGAGTATTTCTTCATGTTCAAATTCAAAAATTACAACTTTATAATAAGTGGTTGTTATACACTTCCAGGGCTATAAAAATAGCTTTTTTTCAAGCCTCATGGGTCTACCCCTCTATATTCCTGTGCAAGTACTTTAAGAATCTGATTTTTTATTTAATATTATATTTGAACACAGATTTGATTGCTATGGAAATATCGAAATTATATGAGCCTACAAAGGCGGAAGAGAAGTGGTATAAGCACTGGATGGATGAAGGCTTTTTCCATTCAGAACCGGATGGCAGAGAGCCTTACACTGTTGTAATACCTCCTCCTAACGTAACGGGAGTATTGCACATGGGCCACGTGCTGAACAATACCATACAAGATGTATTGGTACGCCGTGCCCGTATGAAAGGCAAGAACACCTGCTGGGTACCCGGCACCGACCATGCATCAATTGCTACTGAAGCAAAAGTTGTTGCTTTATTAAGAGAACAAGGTATTTCGAAACATGATTTGACACGCGATCAGTTTTTAAAACACGCCTGGGCATGGAAAGAAAAATATGGAGGCATTATACTCGACCAGATAAAGCACCTAGGTTGTTCCTGCGATTGGGACCGCCTGCGCTTTACCATGGACGATGATATGAGTGATGCGGTTATACATGTATTTGTTGACTTATATAAAAAGGGAAATATTTACCGTGGGGTACGTATGGTTAATTGGGACCCTAAAGGATTAACTGCCGTATCTGACGAAGAGGTAATTCACAAGGAAGTTGATTCGAAATTATTTTATGTAAAATATAAAGTTGAAGGTAGTGCTGATGAATGGGTAACCATTGCAACTACACGCCCTGAAACTATTTTGGGTGATACTGCTGTTTGCGTTCATCCTGACGATAAACGTTATGCGCATTTAAAAGGTACAAAGGTTATCATACCTATGGTAAACCGTGCTGTACCTGTTATATTCGATGAGTATGTAACTATGGAATTTGGAACGGGTGCGCTGAAGGTTACTCCTGCCCATGATATTAATGACTACAACCTAGGCATTAAACACAACCTACAGGTTATAGATATACTTAACCCGAATGGAACACTTAGCAATGAGGCAGGATTTTATATTGGCGAAGATCGTTTTAAAGTTAGAGAGAAAATTGCTGTTGACCTTGAGAAATTAGGCCAGGTAGTTAAGATAGAGAATATTAAAAACAAAGTAGGTTATTCAGAACGTACGAATGCCGTTATAGAGCCTAAGTTATCATTGCAATGGTTTTTGAAAATGGATAAGGTTTCGAAACCGGCATTAGATAGTGTAATGAACGGAACCATAAAACTGATTCCTGAAAAGTTCATTAACACATACCGCCATTGGATGGAGAATGTACACGACTGGTGTATATCTCGCCAGCTGTGGTGGGGCCAGCGCATACCGGCTTACTATTGTGTTGATAGTAAAACAGCAGCTTGCAAAGAAGCCATTGTATCGGAAACAACGCCGACTGAATGTCCGCATTGCCATGGTAAAAACCTAAGGCAAGATGAAGACGTGTTAGATACATGGTTCTCATCCTGGTTATGGCCAATAAGTGTATTCGGCGGATTTAAAGAACCAGGCAATAAAGACATCAACTACTACTACCCTACCAATGACTTGGTTACTGCACCCGAAATTTTATTCTTTTGGGTAGCGCGTATGATAATTGCAGGGTACGAGTACATGGGTAAAGAACCATTTAAGAATGTTTACCTTACCGGTATAGTGCGCGACAAGCAAGGCCGTAAGATGAGTAAGTCATTAGGCAACTCGCCTGACCCACTCGACTTGATAAAGCAATATGGAGCAGACGGTGTACGTGTGGGTATACTTTTATGTTCGCCTGCAGGTAACGATCTGCCCTTTGATGAATCCCTATGCGAACAAGGTAGAAATTTTGCAAACAAACTGTGGAATGCTTTCCGTTTGATACAATCGTGGGAGCCTGTTGATGCCGAACCGGGAGATGTAAGCATTTATACCAATTGGTTCGAACACAAACTAAATGAGCAAGTAGAATTAATTGAAAAAGATTTCGCTTCATATCGCCTTTCAGAGGCGTTGATGTCGGCATACAAACTTACTTACGATGATTTCTGTGGCTTCTACCTTGAATTGATCAAGAGCCTTTGCGGAAAGAATCCTCCCCGCAAAGTATATGATGCAACTATTGGTTATTTAGAATCGTTGTTGAAGATACTCCATCCTTTCATGCCATTTATCACTGAAGAGATCTGGCATCAAACAAAAGATCGTACTGAAAAAGATTGCATTATAGTTGCTCCATTCCCAACGGCTAAAAAGTTTGATAGTAAACTGCTTGCTGACTTTGAGCTGCAAAAGGAATATTTAAAACAGATGCGTAGCTTAAGGCAACAGTATAATATCTCTCCGAAAATTCACATCGAAGGTATTTCGCCTGTTACTGCTGCAACAGGACTAACAAAGGGCGTTATGCAACTATCAGGTAGTTCTTTCCCCGATAAGATTTCTGCTGCAAGTGGCCCAACATTAAGTTTCCTTCTAAAGGATAAAGAATACATTTTCTTACCACCCGAAGGAGTCAACATTAATAAGGCTGAGAAAAAAGAAGACTTGATAAAAGAGCTAGAATATCATCAGGGCTTTTTAAAATCGGTTGCGGCTAAATTGGGCAACCAAAAGTTTGTGGCTAATGCCAAGCCT
Organism: Bacteroidota bacterium; assembly: GCA_013285655.1. Taxonomy (GTDB): domain Bacteria; phylum Bacteroidota; class Bacteroidia; order JABEUT01; family JABEUT01; genus JABEUT01. The sequence continues at coordinate 3,462 of JABDHI010000082.1, read as the reverse complement.
GAGATCGTGCAGAATGAAATGAATAAAAAAGCCGATGCTGAAGCTAAGATCGCTGCTATTGAAAAACAATTGGCAAGCCTTAACTAATATATCTTCTGATGATTTAGCCATTCAAACTAACTCGGTGAACTATTGTCCCAGAGGGACATAATATTTATAGCATAAAACGAAAACACAACTTTTGCGTCCCATAGGGACGCGATATCAAAAACGGCCCTATAATGCCTAACACCTACACTAAAATATACATACAATTTGTTTTTGCCGTTCAGGATAGAGCCTCTTTGATACAAAAAGAATGGAAGGATGAACTTTACAAATACATTACCGGAATTGTTCAGAACAACAAACACAAATTAATTGCTATAAATGGCATGCCCAACCATATTCATGTTTTTATCGGATATAAACCACATCAACTGATACCTGACTTACTGCAGGATATTAAAGGTTCTTCTTCAGCATGGATCAATAGTGAAAAATTCACAAAAGGGAAATTTAGCTGGCAAGAGGGTTATGGAGCATTTTCATATTCTCATTCGCATATAGATGCTGTAGTTAAGTATATAGTGAACCAGGAACAACATCATAAGAAAAGAACATTCAAGGAAGAATACATTGGCTTACTTGAGAGCTTTCACATTGATTATAATGAGAAATACATTTTACAGGATATAGAGAATTAAAAATATATCGTCCCTACGGGACTCATTATACAAGAGAGGTATTAGAATTTCTATAAATATTATGTCCCTATGGGACATAATCAAAGCATAAATAGCCTTAAAATAAAATATACACTAAGGATTTGGATTGGTTATAGGAGGCTCTTCTTTTTTGCCGCTGCCCTTTATACGGTCTCTTATCTTATTAATAAGCTCACCCCAGGAGTTAAACGTTTCACGGTAAGAAAGCCCTGCACCTTGTGTGTACGGCGCATTCTGTAAGTTTACAATGGTGTTATCGTTGGCCTTATTAAATGCTTTGAAACGGAGCTTCCCGTCTTTGCTCACCAGGTATTCTACTGTAACTTCACCCACCACACTGTTCGTATTTTCAGTCTGCGCACCGGTTGATGTTGTTCCAATTTGAGACATATCGGTATTTATAAGCACACGCCCTCCCAGTAATTCAGTGGACAGTAGTAATTGAACTTCCTGCGGAGTTAACGTGGTAGCAGGGTTTATATTAACGCCAACATTCACTTTGTTACTGATACTGTTTAGCAAATTGGTAAGCTGGCTTGATAGTATAGCCGTAGCAGCAGTACCCGGTATAATGGTCGGAGTTGCCGCGGCGTTACTTGCACCTTCCTGTACAGGTAAAAAACTTTTAATAATAAGCAGGGCAAATACCTGCCTGTTCATTTCATCGGGGTTAGCAAAATAACTGGCAACTGTCTGGCGCGTTTCCTGGTCGACAGTTGGTAATTCAATATCAAACTTAATATCGGGCGAAGTAAGTTTACCCGACAGATCAAGATCGCAGTTAACAGGTACAACCTTTGCGTAAGTATGCGTAGTATCGAAAGGGAATAATGGCTCTAATGAGGTACGGACCAAGTGTGTTGTATTTATATTTATCTCCGCATCATATGGGTTACCATTCCATTGAATTGTACCACCGGGTTGCAAATTAAAATCCTCGTTAATTACATTTTGTAGTACAAAGCGGTAACTGCCATCCGTTACGGTATAATTACCCTGCATGCCAATATCGCCAAGGTTATTCATGGTTACATCAATGTTTCCATTACCCCGGCTGGTTAAAACGTCACCTACCTTCGAGGCAAAAATTACTTTGGCAATGGCATCTGGTGTAACGTGCACATTAAAGTCCATTTGTAAACCATTCAGATTAACTTTATATCCCTGCTTCTTTTTCCCCTTAGGATCTTTTCTGTTTACCAAGTGAATAAAATCACTCTCTTCCACTTCTGATGCATTTGATAATGGAATATTAAATACCGTACGTTTTTGAGTAGTTATGTTAGCATCAATATGTATGCTGCTTAAATAGCCATATATATTTACGTTACCTGATACATATCCTTGTCCGAAGTAACTGCTGTTATTATCGTCTGCTTTGTTCAGGCAATAAAAATCGTTGGTGGTAACTCCAAAGTCGAGTCTGAAATTATGGAAATGATTATGATACAATTTACCGCTTACAAAGGCCGTATCGCCTTTATCATCAAACAAACGAGATGGTTTTATCTGGAAAGTATCGGGTGCAATAGTAATATCAAGGTCAGGGGTATGGTAGTAGGTATTTAAATAGTCTACTTTCAATTTATTGATATTGGCAACCACATTACCATGAAACACGGGCCTGTTCAAACTACCCGACATGTGTATATCACCATTAAGCGTTCCATCCATATCTGAACAATAGCCCTTGGTATAATTAGTAAATGTTTTCAGGTAAAAACCATGCAGTGCAACATCAATATTTACATTCTCTGAATCTTTTGATGGATAGTAGTTCCCCATGAATGAAAGAGACCTATCACCATGGGTCATTATTTCGCCATTTGTAGCGATAGATTGAGTTGAATTATCCCAATAGCTATTTATTACGCCATCACCAACATACTCCCCGTTAAAATATACATTGTTAAAATCAAGTGCGCTTACAAACAAAGGATGATGGTTAGCGATGGATATCGACGCTGTACCATCCACGGTACCTTTAAAGGTTGAGGCAGTAACTAACAGATCTTGCAAATTAAACTTATGGAAATCTATCAGCAGCGCATCCGTTTTTTTATTCGACAACTTACCTATAATAGATATGTATTGATTACCGTGATAGAACATAATATCCTTTGCTGTGGTTCCACTGGTATCGATAGTTAACATATTCTCCTTGTTCATTTTCCAGGAAGAATCAGACAGCTCAACAACCGGATCGATCAGCTTGAAATCCATTTGCGATCCTTTATCAAACGCAATATAACCTGGTATTGAGGCAAAGTTGCTGGTATCGTTATTCCAATTTATTTTATATTTAATTGTGTCGTTACTCATTGTACCATTAACAGCAAAACCCACCGCATATATACTGTCGCTCATATTCGCAGTGTCGGCATTTATTTTTACTGACAATGCTTTGCGATTACCGGAAGCTGTTATTACCAAATCTTTTGCCTTTTTCCCACTGAACTCTACCAGAGGCGATTTGCTTGACATTGAAAAGTCTTCCGTCTTCTCTTTATAATAACCTTTCACAACCGATCCCTGCGCAATTTTTAAACCCGGAATAAACAGATCGGTAAGGCCCGTGTTTTCTTTAAAGTTCACATCGAATGTATAATCGTGCATTTCCCTGCTGTTTTTTTGTCGCTGCTCTTTCAAAAATCTATTAGGAATATAGTTAGCAAGCAACCCTTCAAAACATGCCAAACTATTAAGTGGAGAATAATGTCCGTTAATATCTATATTGGCATAGTCAGATTTAATG
>JABDHI010000081.1 GCA_013285655.1 Bacteroidota bacterium | reverse complement strand
TATACCTTCTCATCTAAAATTAATGATCCAACAAAAGATGGTCCTAATAATCTTACCAATTGGGGTGGTGACCAACGTCGTGTTGAGGGCGGACTTGGAGGAAGGCCACTAGATTATACTACGGGCAAAATATTTATGGGTGGCGGCGGCGGTGCCGGAGACCAGGATAATAATGTTGGTGGTGCCGGTGGTAACGGTGGCGGTATTGTTTACCTGGTTAGTTATGGTACTATAAGTGGAGGTGGTCAAATAAATGCGAATGGTGCGGTTGGCGACAGTTCAAATTATATTCACTCTTCGAATGCCGGTGATGGAGCTGGCGGAGGTGGTGGTGGCGGTGCTATAATTATAAATTCCGTTGGTAACATTGGGGGTATTACAGTGAATGCGAATGGAGGGAAAGGCGGTAACCAGATCATAGGTAACGGTACTCCTGAGGCTGAAGGTCCTGGTGGCGGCGGCGGCGGCGGTTATATAGCCACTTCAAATACAGGCTATACCATTACCGCTAATGGCGCTGCTAATGGTGTAACAAGTTCTTTAACCATGACAAAGTTCCCTGCTGATGGTGCAACTGCCGGGGGAACAGGTATAAACAATGCGGTAGTAACCAATTTTCATATTGTTGCCGTTAACGATACAATATGTAATGGTCAAACAGCAACGTTAACTGCCTCACTTGCAGGTACGGTTCCGGGTGGTACTACACTTAGCTGGTACTCTACTTTCTCAGGTGGCTCTGTAATTGGTACAGGTACTACCTATACAACAACCGGCCCTATTACAAAAGACACGGTAATTTATGTGGGTACTGCTTGCCCGTATACCTACAGGCAACCGGTAAATATTATTGTTAATGGTTCTTCTTCTATTTCGGTTTCACCTCCCGCAAGTGTGTGTGCTGGCCAACCGACTAACCTTACAGCAGCAGGAGGCACAGCCTATACATGGAAACCTGCTACAGGTTTAAGCAACTCTACTATTGCAAACCCGGTTGCTACACCAACTGCAACTATAACTTATACTGTATTTATTACAACACCTTGCGGCCAGTTAAAAGATTCAGTTACTATAACTGTTACCCCTGCACCTAGTGTTACTTTCACGGGTAAAGAAACTATATGTAAGGGGGCATCTACAACTATTACTGCAAATGGGGGCACTTCTTATTCATGGACTCCAGCCACAGGATTGAGCAGCACCAATATTGCTAACCCGGTTGCAAGCCCGACTGCAACCACAACATATTCAGTTACCGTAACTAATTCAGGTTGCCCGAAAGACACTACTGTGAACATTACGGTTAATAATCCTCCTTCAGTATCTGTTAATCCTCCATCGGCAAGTATTTGCACGGGCGGAAGTGTTACGCTCACTGCAAGCAATGCAACCACCTATACATGGTCGCCCAATACTGCCATTAATACTACAACTGGTGCCTCGGTAACCGTAAGCCCTTCGGGCAATACAACCTATACCGTGGTTGGTGCAACTGCCGGTTGTACTGATACTGTTAAAGTACCTGTAACTGTTGGTGGTGCACTTTCGGTGTCTGTAACTGCCAGTAAGGATACTATTTGCCAAGGGTCTTCAACCACATTAACTGCCACTGGTGGTGGTACTTATAAATGGAGTGATTCGGCAAAAACTGCATCGACAACTGTTAATCCCGCGGTACCTACTACCTATAAGGTTATGGTTAGCAGTGGTAGTTGTAAAGATAGCGCCACTATAACTATTCACGTAAGCCCTTCTTTTAAACCTACCATAACCGGTAATAATTCAATTTGCACCGGACAAAGTACTACGTTAACTGCAACAGGTGGAGGAACATATTTATGGGATAATGGCCTTACCACAGCAAGTATTAAAGTAACACCACTTGCCGATAGTACTTATTCGGTAAAGGTTACCAATGGGGCTTGCAGCCCTGATACTTCTGTAACTGTTGCGGTAAACCCAATGCCAACGCCTACTATTAGTAAAGGACAAACTATTTGCGAAGGAACACCTGCAACATTAACTGCCGGTGGCGGAACAACTTATACCTGGAGCAATGGATCAACTGGTGCTACTATTAGCGTTACTCCGGCTAAAACAACCAACTATATTGTAACAGTTGCTAATGGAGGATGTATAGCCAAGGATAGCACATTAGTAACTGTTGACCCGACACCGGTAGGGACTGCAACAGGAAGCACCACCATTGTTGGCGGACAAAGCACTCCTATTACTGTTTTGCCTGTTGCTTCTGGCGAAACATACAGCTGGTCTCCTTCAACAGGTTTATCATGTACCAGTTGTGCCAATCCAACTGCAACACCTTCGGTTACTACAACTTATAGCGTGCTTATTGCCGATAGCGCAGGTTGCACCAAAGCAGATTCAGTAACTATTACTGTAAATGAAAACTGCGGACAGATATTTGTACCAGAGGCATTCTCTCCGGGCCAAGCTAAGAATAATGTTTTATATGTTCGCGGAGACTGTATTCAATCAATGGAGTTTGAAGTTTTCGACCGATGGGGTAACAGGGTATTTGAATCTACCAATCCTTCTTCTGGCTGGGATGGCGATTATAATGGCAAGCCTATGAACTCGGGTACTTATGTTTATTACCTCCACGCCACAAGCGTTAATAATATTACAATAGATCAAAAAGGTAACATAACACTTGTTAGATAATCCACACCACAAATGAATAACAACCTGGTAGTTTATTACGAAGAACGGGCAAACGAGTATGATAAAATATACGAGAAGCCTGAACGCCAAAGCGATCTGTTGGCATTAACTGAAATACTGCAACGTACGTTTACAGATAAAGATGTAACTGAACTTGCATGTGGTACAGGTTTCTGGACACAAGTAATTGCTAAAGTGGCCAAATCGGTAAATGCTTCTGATATTAATGAAGCAGTGGTTGATATTGCAAAAGATAAAGAATACGAAAAGAACAACGTAACTTTTGAAGTTGCAGATATGTTCAATTATTCATTGGCTCCGGCTGATAGTTTGTTTTCAGGCTTTATATGGTCGCACATAAAAAAACAGGAGCTCGATAAATTCATTGACATTATACACAGCTTTGTTAAGCCGGGTGGCATGGTGGTTTTTATCGATAATAATTTTGTAGAGGGTAGTAACAGGCCTGTAGTAAAGGTTGACGAGTACGGTAATACATATCAGGATAGGATCTTAGAAAACGGAAGCAAATACTCCATCATCAAAAATTTCCCTACCGATCAATTGTTCTTTAAGCTTTTGAAAGAAAAGGGTGAACGAATAAAGTTCGTAAGTCTGAAATATTATTGGGTAGTATGTTACCAGCGTAAATAAAAAAAGGAGGCTTATGCCTCCTTTTTTTATTTAGTATTTATCTGTTACTGATTATCTTCAGAAGATGTATTGTTGTTGTTATCGCGTTTCATTAAAATAGAATAACCTACTGTTAAGTAACCCAACATTAATATAATAGGTGCAACCACCATGCGGCGGCTAGAAAAAAGATCATCGCTGAACTGGTTAGGGTCTTTGCTGCCTCCGCCCGATAATGTAATAAAACCAATTGCAAGTAGTATAACACCTGCAATAAGTACCATGTAATTTTTGCTTTCGAATGCAAATTGCATTTTAGGGCTTTCGGTCTGTGTGCTATTAGTTGTAGCCATAGTTAATGTCTGTTTTACCTAGCAAATGTATAAAAAAAATGATAGTTGTGTCTCCAAGGTCTTTCATTAATACATTTGCGCAACTAAAAGGTTCATGAAAAATACAGTTTTCTTACTTTTTCTTGGCTTATTGGCATTAATGGGCTGTTTTAGGCCTATTGCTAAGTTCGAAGCATATAAGGCTCCTGTTGTGCCTGATTATAGCAATGAAGATGCCTGGGCCGCCTTGCCCTGGAAACATAATGCTACAGATACGGTCCCAGCCGGATCAGGCGCTACAGATAACCAGAAGAATGCCGCTGTAGATGTGTTTTTTATATACCCGACCTTAGATTTAAGAATAACCCACTGGAATGCCAGCATTTATGATAAAATGCTGAATAACCTGATAGAAAGAACTACTATCAGGCAGCAGGCAGGCGTATTTAACGGTTCATGCAGAATTTTTGCTCCCAGATACAGGCAAGCAGTTTTTGGCTCGTTTATTGATAAAAAGGGTAACGGCACCAAGGCTCTTAAGTTGGCTTATAGCGATGTGCGAGCTTCTTTTCTTTATTATATGCAGCACTATAATAATGGGCGTCCTGTTATTATAGCAGGGCATAGCCAGGGCTGCCTACATGCCTATAATCTGGTAAAGGAGTTTTTTGACACTACAGCTTTAAAACAAAAATTAGTGGCTGCGTATTTAATAGGGTTCAGAGTTAAGAAAGATTCTTTGAAGAAATTGAAGCCATGCGACTCAGCAAAAGAGACTGGTTGTTATGTAACCTGGAACACCGTATCTGAATATGGTTTGAATGGTGGAAGAGCCAAATTCTTTAGCGGTGTATGTGTTAATCCGCTTAGCTGGAAACAGGATAGCGCTTATGTAGATGCCGCATACAATATGGGCAGTACAGATTACCAGTTCGATATACGGAAGAATGAAACCGGTGCAGCTTGCCGGGATGGTGTGTTATTGGTAAAAGTTAAAGATCCAGCTGTGTATTCTGCCTTTAGGGGGAGCTATCATATTTATGATTATAGCTTGTTCTACATGAATATACGCGCCAATGTGGCCGATAGGGTAGCAGAGTACCTTAAGCTACACGGTGGTTCAATAAGGAAATAATTTTACTGACTATTGTAAGCCCCTAAATTAGCCGGGCATTGAAACACCCCTCCATCTAAGTCGATCGGGCCATAAAATGGGTTACTACTTGCAGCATAAGTACATAAGGTCGTATTTCCTAATCCCGCAAGAGAGTTTGTCGGTAATGCATAATTATCGCTACCCGGGCTTGTAAAATGAGGATCTGAACTATACGTACTATCTACAGAATAGTGATAATTGCTGGTAGTATGCAGTTTGGTTAACAGATCGCAGTTTTCGAAATAGAATTTAAAAGGCTGCGAACCACCATGCGATGAATCAATTTGCAATTCTTCAGTAAGGCTGCCCCAAACAATACAGTTACCAAAGAATGCATTGGTAAGCGGGCGTTGCTGGTAATTACCATAAATATCCTGGTACCAGTTATTTACTAATAAGGTAGTGGTTTGGCGCTGGCCGTAACTCCAGTAATTAGCAAACGTACTTTGTATGAAAGAATAATTTCCACCTAAGCTTAGGTCAACGCAATAGTTCTGGCAATCTGCAACCAGGTCATCATATCCCTTAATATAACTGCCCTGGCCTAAGAGGCCAATGTTGCTCATGCTTTTAATAATGGTATGGCTAATCATTAGGGTAGGGTTCGAACTTGCTCCCATAGTATCAGCTTCTATGCCTACTGTTCCATTTTTTATAACGGCCCAGTTAACGGTATTGTTTATACTTCCAGCTGATAGCCAAATTTCTCCCCACTGACCGGGTTCTGTTTGGTAGGCCGCTTCTAATCGATCGCCTTGTATGGTTACCGGAGATGACTGGGTACCAGTAATTGTTAGTGTTCCGCCTGTATTTACAAAAAGTACCGCGTTATTATGCATGCAAACTTTTGTGCCGGGCTCCATAGTTAGGGTGCATAACGAATCGACTACCAAATACCCAAAAACTACATGGGGTTTATCATTTTTCCAAATGGTACCACAGGGTAACACAGAATAGGCAGGTCCGTTTTTCGGGAACACATTTGGACGGTAGAAGTAAGCATCTTGCCCCCACGCAATCAAATCGACATACTGGGTATTGCCATTAGTTACAAACTGAAGCGAATCTGAAATTACCAATGGGTTATTGGCGTTATTCGGATTAATAGTTACCGTTACAAAAACAAAAATACTATCGTTAGCAGGTATAGTTATGTTGCTGAAAGAAGTACCCGCTACACCATCAATATTTATTTTGTAAGGCGATATATAACTACCAACAAGGTTTACCGATGATATTTTAATGGGTTGGTTGTGGTTGTTATGTATGGTAAAGTATTGGAAGGTTGAGCCAATGGTTGTAAAAACGGTATCGAATAATATCTGCGTTTGCGAAAAACTAAGCTTGGCTGATGAATTAGTGAGAAGCGAATCTTTCTTGCAGGAAGATGAGGCCCACATAAAGGTCAAAGCCACTACTGAGTAGCAGATAATTTTTTGAATGGAATTTGTAAGAGGCTTTAAATACAAAATACGTTTAATGAAAGGTGTTTAATAATAACGTACTTGTGTGGGGTTTGGTATACAGGGCCTTATGATTTTTTCCTGCGGTTTATCTCGTCCCTTATTTTAGTTGCTTTTTCGTAGTCTTCGTGGTCGAGCACCTTTTGCAAAAGTTCTTTTAACTCATCCAGGCTCTTTTTCTTATAATCCTCGTCATCCTTTTCTTTAGCTACAGCAGGTTCTTTGGTGCTTTTGGTTTCAATAACCCCTTCTTTTTCTTCT
>JABDHI010000080.1 GCA_013285655.1 Bacteroidota bacterium | reverse complement strand
CTGTTGCTTTGGTTAAAGTATCTGCTGTTGCAGTTGTAGCTGAACTATTGCTGTTGCCATGGCACGAAAACAATGCCACCGAGGCAATAATAGATAAATAACCCAGTTGTTTAATGTAGTTTAACTTCATAGGATTGCTGATATTGTGTGAATTACTTTCCTTTCGACCAGGTGAAACCGTTTTTTTTCATTTGTTACTTTTGCTGCATGCGAAAAATAATAATAGTGGCTCTATTAGCCTGCCTGGTCCTTGGTTTAAAGGCTCAACCCGTTGTAACCTATTGGGATAGTGCAAAAGGCTTGAAGAAGAGCGAAGCTAATTTTACTCAGGGGATGCAAAATGGGCCCTTTAAAATATGGTACAAGGATGGAAAGGTTGCCGAACAGGGCTTTTTTAAGTTTGGCTATCAGGATAGTATATGGAAGAATTTTTATGAGAATGGAAAGCTAAAAGCCATTAAAAGTTATAAGAAAGGCAGTCCTGACGGAGAATGTATTTTCTTTTTCTCATCGGGCGATACTGCAGAGGTAGAGAACTTTACCGAAGGGAAGAAAGATGGCAGGTGGCAAACCTGGTTTGAGAATGGAAAGGTAAGTACCATAACTCCATATAAGAAAGATTTAAGGGAAGGAACCTGGGTATATTATTTCGAAGATGGAAGTATGCAGAACCAGGGCGCTTTTGCAAAAGATAAAAAGGAAGGTCATTACACTTCGTGGTATGCCAATGGCAAAAAACAATCGGAAGGTGATTTTAGTAAGGATAAAGAAACAGGTACCTGGCAAGAGTGGTATTCAACAGGCTTGGTGAAGACGGTTACAAAGCATGCCGATACTACATTGTACTTAATGGAGTATAATGATAGTACAGGAAAAAAAATAATTACCGATGGTAATGGCACACTTACCGTTTACTCATCGCCGGGGAAGATTGCGGCTGTGGGTAATTACGCCGGTGGGTTAAAAGATGGTCTTTGGAATTTTTATGTAAAGAGTGGGGATAAAGATTACGAAGCTGTTTTTAAAGCCGGTAAAATGAATGGAGACTACTCATCATTCTATCCTGCAAACAAGATAAAAGCAAAAGGAACATACGGAAATGGAGTAAAGGAAGGCCATTGGATTTGGTACTACACAAACGGAAAGCCTAAAACAATAGGCGATATGCACCAGAACTTACGTGATGGCCATTGGATATATTTTACCGAAGTAGGAGATACCGATGCGAAAGGGTATTTTAAAAAACGACGAGTAGTATACCCTAATGGAAGTATTAAAGAAAAGGGTAGCTATGTAAACGACAAAGAAGAAGGCCTTTGGAAAGCTTGGTACAGCAACGGACAAGAAGAAGATGAAGGTACCTATAAGGCAGGCAATATGGATGGCGAGTGGAAAGGTTGGTATGATAATGGCAAATTAAAATATCAGGGACAAAAAACAAATAATCTTGAAGAAGGCCATTGGATATATTATTCTGACAATGGCAGCATGCAACGTGAAGGCGATTATAAAGCAGGTAAAAAAGAGAATCATTGGATATCGCAGCAACCTACTGGAATTAAAATACAGGAGGGAACCTATAAAGATGATAAGCCGGAAGGTAAGTGGAGTTTTTATGACCAATACGGAGTATTGGTACAGGAACAAACCTTAACAGATGGTAAACTATCGGGTAAGTGCACAGCCTATTTCTCTAACGGAGCAGTGCAATCTGTTACCAATTATAAATTGATAACCGAAAAGAGTGGTGCTATACGCAGCGTACCTGATGGCGAGTGGGTGTATTATGATAAGACAGGGAAAGTAGAACGCAAGGTATCTTACAAAGACGGAGAAAGAACCGGTAACTAATTACAAGCAGTAGGTATTAAAGCCAACTCGCTACCCAATGGGGCAGTAAAGGTGCCGTTAATGGTTATTGAATTTACAGCCCTGAAACATTTCACATCGGTATTTGTTAGTGAAATACTATCTGCTCCGTTACCCAGCGTAATATCAGATTTTACCGAAAAAACATAATTAGCCAAGTCGGTATTAGTAAGCATAACAGAGCTGGTACCACAATCGAGATTCAGTTTATAATACCTGAAATAGTCTATCTGCATATATTGCGGGAAAGGAGTTCCCGGATAAAAATCACATGAACTGGCTAATTGCAGATCCATCAAAATTTCTTGCGGATTCATAGTAAATGAAGGGCTGTTATAATTCTCAAAGTAGGGTACATCGTCGCGGTAGAAAATTATTTTGTTAGTGTTCCATTCTAATGCAAACTTATGGAAGCCATTGCAAAGCGGTACTGGGCTAACATAGGTTATAAAGCCATCTCTTATTTGGGTACAAGTATCAGCTCCCGTTCCGGCCGAGCCCCAACCTGAGCCAGTTGATGCAGCTGATGCATAAGTACAACAACACTCATCCATTATGTCAATTTCATTATGGATAGAGCAGTATGGATTATAAGCCATCCAAAATGTGGGCCAAAATTTATCGGAATGGACTACACCCAATGAGTCAGTAAAGCCAGGAAGTTTAGCATACATTTCGAAATAACCGTAAGAGTAGTTAAAGTGAGCTGAAGTAATGCCGCCTGTTGCAAAAGTGCCGCCACTACAAGGGAATGGCGCTCCACCCGGGCCATCAACCCTCAGGCATAGTCTACCACCTGAATCAATGGCATTACCTCTTTCGAATGCAGTTGCACCACCAAAGTTGCAACAATCTCCGCTTGGGCAATCTAATACATGCCATTTGTTGGTGTTTACAGTAGTGCCATTAAACTCATCGCTCTTAGCTGTATCAAGTATCCAATTGGCATCATTAGCAGGCGTTTGGCCGCTTGCATGCATATAAATGCCGCAAACCAGTAGCCAGAAAAAGACCAAGCGCTTTAATTTGTTCATTATACTATTAACGGTGTGCATGCCTGTAAATTGCATACTGCATCGCTATCAAATATAGGTAAAAGGAACTATTTAAATAAGACAATTATTGAGAAACTGCGGCAGTAGCAGGCGTTTTATATTTCTTTATTTCTAAGTCGTCGAACCATATAGGTGTATTACCGTTGTTCCAAACATATATTTTAAGACCGTCGTGATCAACAGGTACACCGCAATACAAAACAAGCTTATCCCATCCGGCAGAATCTTTGTTTATACCACTGCTTGAAGGCAAATAGAAATCTTTGCCATTGGATAAAATTAAGGCGCCTATATTGCTGCTATCAGAATGCCGCCAAACAGTTACGCACAAAATATCACCGGTTTGCAAATTGGCAGGCTGAAAAGTTATGCCAAAAGGCTTGTCTTTGGTAAGCTTAAGGGAGTGTTTTCCTGAATGTGATTTTTCATTGTTCCAAGTTGCCGAATCAATTTCAGGCATCTGGTTATCATTTGTCAGCAAATGTTTGTGATCGGAGCTCAATGTTTCTGCATCACAAGTAATACTGTCATATTGAATGGTTTTACCTTCTCCCGAAACTTTCTTTAATAGTAAAAAAGGAAAGTCATTTGCTATGATCTGCCAGTGAGGGTCAAAAAACAAATTGTTTGTAAACAGCTTCGGTATACTGATCGGACGGAACTTTAAAGAAATCGTGGAAAACAAAAATGGCAACATACTCGGCATCGCCAATGTATGGGAATTCATAAATGTATTTTCGTTGCGATAGGTGCGGAAGTATGGACGCAGATGCCGAGATATGTGCATCGGCAGGTATAAGTTTAAGGTCCCGATGGATAGCTTCAGAATTATAAGGTGGATTAAAAAAGCTTGTTGCAAAAATGTTTCGCTTAACTGCATTACCAAAACCAAATTTGCGGTGTGCAGGATTGGCTTCATAAATAGTAACACCTAAAGCGAGTATGCAAAGTATGGTAATAATGGAATAGCGTAATGGCTTTGATCGTAATTCGCCTACTATTAAGAAGAGGGCCAGGGGCAATAACGTTGCAATTTGCACAGTATAGTATGATTCAATACTCCAACGTACCGGTTCATCATTGAACATTTTTTGTGCTATTAAGGGAACGAACCATATTAAATATTGTGGTCGATAGAATAAAACAAAAGCACCCGATACCAGGTAGACCCAATAAAATTCCATTTTCACCCCGTTATTCACCGGATCGCCCGAATGGTTACGAAATAATAACTCTATAGTATCGATAGGATGTTTAATAACATGCATTAAAGCCTGTGATGGGTCATCGCCCAATGCGCCATAATTGAATAGACTATAGGGGTTTTTAGGGTCTTGTGTAAGAGGAATGAATACCTTAAAGGTTAAAATAAAACAAACCACAGAAGCAGCCAAGTAACCTAAGCATACATAAACAAGCTTCTTATCTTTTCGGTGCCACCATAAAAGCAACAGAAAAATAAATGCAAACCACAGGGGCATATCTTCGCGCGAGAACATAGATAGAAGAAAGATGACAAACGCGGCTACATATTTCTTTGATTCGAAATACCAAAGGAACACCGGCACAAAGCATGCGCACATAATAATAATGTTGCAGTCTTCGTCAAAAGAAGAGTTGCGCCCTTGCAACAAAAAGTAATAAATAACAGCCCCTACACCCAGCCAGCCATCCCCGGTTTTAAGGCTTACCAGTTTATAAGTGGCTTGTGCTCCCCATAGAATAAAAGCTGTTTGAATTAGAAGCAAAGTATATGTTCCCGTGAGCCAGTTAAGCAACCAGTAGAAAGGGACTAGATACATAAGGAAGAGCGAAAAATGATCTTGTAGAAAAGTAATATCATACCCAATAAATACTTTATACATATAACAGGTGGTTATCCTGAAATGCGCATAATCTTTTAATGCATAGTTGTAGGGCCCGTAATCGAAAGCAGTAGAGCGGAAATAATAGTGGTTAGCAACAGAAATGATGCAGAACAAAGCCCCAAAAAGCCCCATGACCAAATAAAATGCCAGTTTATGTTTAGGCATTGAATTAATGAGGCCAGCTTGGTTCATGGGTAAATGTGTGCTACTAAAATAAGTATTTATACTACATTATTTAACTTGCCATGTTTGGGCAATATCCCAATTAGAACGTATAATGATGCCTTCAGGGTAATAGTAAACCTTTTCAGGCTGTATGTTTTTCAAATAATCACCGGCGTCCCATCCACCATTGTTATTTGCGTCGGCAATTAAGCGGATGCGATACGTACCAGGGACAAGTGCATCGAAAAATATATTTTGGCTGCCTGTAATAAGTACTTGTTTATAGATGTTGCTCCTTCCATCAAGCAATTGAACTATATAGTGTCCTTTGCTTTCCAAATTCACAGTTAGTTTCAAGGTTCCAAAATAAATTGGTTCCTGCACTGTGAATTTGAATTTCATAGTATCATTAGTAGTGCCGAACATATCAGTGAAGGCACCGGGGAGTAATAACAATGTATACGAAGAATCACTAATTAATGTACTGGCCGGAAGTAAAGCAAAGCCCAGTGGCAAGCTAGCCGTATCGGCAGTATATTTCAAAGTATCCTTACGAAGAGTCAGAGATATTTTATGCGCATTGTATTTTAGTACAGGGTCACCAAAGCCGATGGTTATTGGTTGGTGAAAATCAAACCCATTATGTGCATTGGTAACTATTTTAAGTCTGAGTAGTTTTTGTTTTTTTGCTTTTCGGGCTGTGCTGTTATTAGGGAATGAATGAACAAAAGCCGTATCAATCGTTTTGCCGTTATTAAAAATTACAAAACGTAACGAATCGAGATAAGGTGTGTTTAACCAATAGAAAGCAGTATCTCCGGTTGTTGAATAATTAAGGTAAGTGAAAGAAGGTTTCAACGAATCAGGCTGGTTGAGCGGCTTTATAGTTAAACTATCTACCGGTGCATTAAAAACCATCATAGCTTCCCCTCTGTCGGTTGTTTTATCTTTCAAAAATTTAAGCGTAGGTTGTTGCTCTGTAAAAACATTCAGGTTGGCAGTATCATGTGAGGTGATCTCAGTTAATTTGGTCTTAAAACCAATGCCTTCAACATAAGGGTGATAGACATAATCGGTTTGAATGTTTCCAATAGCTATTATCTTGTAAGTCCCTCCCTTAATATTGTTGATCTGGTAATTTCCCTGATCATCGGTAAGAGCTATATATGCAGGTGGTTTTTTATAAATGGTAGAATCACCTAAGTCAGAATAAAGTTCTACATAACCATTCTTTATAGGGTCGTGCGTAAATGCATCTTGCACGTGTCCCATTACAGATAGTGAATCAATATGGTCTCCGGTTGATACTATGTACTGGAAGCTCTTCAATACGTTTCCTTCGTTATTATCAATTATAGCATTGCCAAAATTAAAGGTATAGGTACTGTTATCTTTAAGCGTGTCCTTAAGTGTTATCTCTAGTGTTTTTCTCCGAATGAGAGTTTGTGGAGGGTATTTTAAAGGAGGAGATACTATAAGCTGCTTATTAAGGTCCTTCAGCTGAAAATATTCATCGAACGTAATAAGTATTTTGCGGGAGTGGAAGCCCGTGCTCTTATTATCCGGTGTATAATTTAAAACCTTTGGTGGAGTAGTGTCTTTTGGCCCGCCGGTTGGTTTAACCACTATAGCGCATTGGCTGAAAAAAAATTACAGCAAAGCAATAAATAAATACCCTGCTTATGTTTCGTGTCAACATAAATCAGGTATTGATTATTTTTTCAATTAGCGCTACAACTTCTTTA
>JABDHI010000079.1 GCA_013285655.1 Bacteroidota bacterium | reverse complement strand
GCCAGTGATATGGCTTTGTACCCTGAGATTGACGCTACCTATAAATACCTGTGCGAAAAACTTAACGAACTTGGTATTGCCCATATACATATGGTCGATCATTCATCAATGGGTGCACCTGTGGTGCCTTTGGGTTTAAAGAAACTTATAAGGCAACTGTATAAAGGTACCTATATACTTTCGGGTGGCTATAACCTGGAAAGAGCGGAAGCAGATCTGCAAACCTCACTGGGAGATATGATCGCTTTCGGCCGTCCGTTTATTAATAACCCCGACCTGGTTGAACGATTTAAAAACAACTTGCCTTTAAATAAAGAACTAAAGGCGGACCTTTTTTACACCAGTGGTAGCGAAGGATACACCGATTACCCAAAATTTAAACCCCAAACAGCATGAACGAAAAAAAAGAAGAAAAACCGGGCGCCCCAAATCCGGCAGATCCAAAGCCACAAAATCCAAAACCGGAGAATCCGACACCTGTTGCTACCCCCAAAGAAGGAGCTAATAAAATGGAATCTGACATGAGAGGATATCCAACTTACCCCGATACAGAAGACGTATTTGCAAAAGATAAACAAGAGAAAAGGGTTGACCCGGGAGATGTGCCTAATAAAAGACCTATCATTGATAAAGAAGCTGCCGGCGGCGACAAAGTATATGTAGAGGACGAAACGGATGAAGACATGAATGCATCTAACAAAGCCAAGAAGGAAGATACCGCCGATAGCGGACCGGATGAAAACAAATTTTATACCAATATTAATAACGGGCCTAAAGAACCTGAAGAGGATAAGGGGATTTAGATAGTTTAGCTTATTGATCTTTGCTTAATAGCTTCGGCCATTACAATCTAGTAATTCGAGTGTTATTTTTTAGCTGAAGAAAAGTCAGGCTCCTTGGAATTGGTTAATAGTATAACTTAGTTATATATATTCCAATTAATGAAACCACTTGGTGCCCTGAAAATATGTTTTGTTGTATCCAGTTGCATGTTTTTAATAGCATGCAAAACACATAGTACTAAGCAGGCAAATGCTTCAGGCAGCGATACAACGCATACGTTTAGCCGATTTGCTATGGCGCACACACCGCACGATAGTTTGGTGACAAAGAAAATTGATAGTGCACGGATGAGTAAGATATCGAAAGATACACTTGCTGCCAGGAAAGCCTACATACCCAAAGTGCTTGTGCCTGTTATGGGTTATAGGTTTGTAGTAACGGGTAATTTTAAAGGCGATGGCAAGATAGATACCCTTACGGAACATTATCTCAGCAGGCTTACAGGTAAAGAAACCAATAAGGCATACGACAGCCTGGAAGATTACGATACACTGGTTTCGTTAACTGTTCACAAGGATCCTTATTCTTTTGTTTTGTGCAGTGATAAAAGCATGGACACATTGCGTATTTCTGATGACCCTCAATTACTAGGGCTTTCGTGGTTACATAATGAAGGCGATTTGGATGGTGATGGTGGAGATGAACTATCCTATGTGGTCGATTGGGCCGATTGGTCATCAATGAACAACTATCACATTGTATCTTTTAAAAATGGTAAGTGGGTTGAACTGTTTTCGTTTATGATGCACGACTGGCAACTGCCGCAACTTCCTCAAATGGTATCGAGTTTTGGTATGTTGGGCATAGATGGTATTTCAACCTTAGCACATAACGATTCGCTTAACAGGCAAATAGAAGATACGTTGAAAGCTTTCCCGGGTATGGTAACTAAGTTGAAGAATGGCAAGATCAGGATCGCATCTTATTCCAGCGATTATAGCGACGATTCATCACTTGTTTTTAATTTAAACCATCCACCTAAAACCGACCCTAATGGAAGGTGGATATCCGGAAAGCAGAAATAACAATATGTATAACCCGATAGAACATACAGTTACCATACAAGCAAGCCCATCAATGGTATGGAAGGCGCTTACGGATATAACCAGCATGAAACAATGGATGGCAGAACCCGAAATGAAAATTGAAATAGAAATGGAAGGGAAAACGAATGGCTATTTCAATACCACCTGGTTTCATCATGTGAAGGGCGTAAATAAAGGAACCATATTGGCATTCGAACCGAATAAAGTTTTTAAGTATAATTATTTAAGTTCTATATCTCGCTTGCCTGATGTGCCTGAAAGTTATTCTGCTGTGGAGTTTAGGTTGCAACGGTTAGATGATGCAACCCAATTAACTGTAATTGTAACCGGCTTCCCGAACGAGACGACCTATAAGCATCTTGAGTTCTACTGGAGAGGTACGATTGTACTGCTAAAAAACTGGATTGAGAAACACACTCAGCGGTAAGCAGGAAATTGTTTAAATTTGGTTTTGTGCTTTGGTAGCAAATACCTCAGAAATTAATTAACCACTTTAAACAGTACTAATGAAAAAAAACCTACTAACAGTTATACTATTGTTTGTTGCCATAATAGGTGGCGTATATAAAGTAAAGGCACAGTGTAAAGTAACGCCCAACGTTAATTTAATAACCAGCAATACTCCTTGTAATTCGAATATTGGTACAGCAACTGCCAACGTAACAGGTGGCATAGCACCCTATACATTTTCGTGGAGCAATGGGGCCACCACAGCTGCCGATAGTAACCTTGCACCGGGGGTTTACCAGGTAACCGTTTACGATTCCAATAATTGTTCTTCAACCGCTACGGCAACTATAAGTAATACAAATGGCCCATCGGTTACTCCAACGGTTACTAATGTTAAATGCAATAACGATTCCAACGGATCTATCAGCCTTGCTGTTACAGGTACAAGTCCTTTTTATTATGCATGGAGCCAACCGGGTAATCAATACTTTTGCCCCGGTGCTACCATTCAAATTAATTCTTCGTTAACCAATATTCCTGCAGGAACCTACCTCTCTACAGTACAAGACAAGAACGGTTGTACCACTACCCAGAAAATTACTGTTAGTCAACCGGCTGCCATGTATGTGGTGCCTGTAACGGCCAATGCAACTTGCACAAAGGCCGATGGCAGTGCAACTGTTAATGTGGTTGGCGGAACAAGCCCCTATACCTATAGCTGGAACCATGCAGCTACAACAACAGCAGCAAGTATGAATAACATCAGCGCAGGATATTATAATGTAATGGTAACTGATGCTAAGGGTTGTGTAGATTCTTTTGGTGTGCTTGTAAATAGTACCAAAGGCCCTGTGCCCTATATTACTGCAACAACCAATTATAGTTGTGTAACGGGTACTATGGGTTCGGTTACAGTAACTGATAGTAACGGAGCTTCTCCGTATAGTTTTTTGTGGAGCGATGGTACAACAGGCCAAACCATTAATGGTGTGGGTGGAATATATTATGTAACTACAACCGATAACAATGGTTGTGTTGGTGCTGCTGCGGTAGCTATACCACAGGCTTTGCCACTAGGCGCATCAGTATGTATGGTAACGGTTGATACTATTAGAAAGACCACCATTATTTGGAACAGAACCAACGAAAGGCAAATAAAAACATTTAACCTGTACCGCAAAGCAACAAATGATACAGGCTATATATTAAGGGCAAGTTTCTGTTCGGGTATAGGAACCATATATACCGATTCGGTGAGCAATACATCTGTACTTGGTTATAGTTACGAAGTATCGGAAATAGATTCCTGCGGAAATGAATCACCAATGAGCCCGGCGGTAAACTCTATATTGATGACTGCTACCAATAGCGGTTCGAACGTAGTGTTGAACTGGGCAGCGTACCAGGGTACTTTTGGTAGTTACTATTACATTTATCGCGATACCGTTAAAAATGTTTTTGTGGTGTATGATTCTGTGGCGAATGGTGTACTTACCTATACCGATACAAAACCTTTAACAACAACCAGTCCTGTTTACTATACCATAGGCATTCAAAACGGTGGTTGTACTCCCACACAAAGTATAAACGAACCCAAAGGCAAGCCGCCGGGTGCATATACCAGTGCCAAATCGAATACGGGTAAAGTTGTGCATGGTACACTTACATCGGTTAATGAAATAAGTGAGCTGAGCAATGTTAGTGTTTATCCTAATCCTTCAACAGGTGTATTTAATATAGCTGTAAAAGGTATTACTTACCAACAAGAGGCCGTAAGTATTAAAGTTACCGGTGTTACAGGCCAGGTGATATATACTGAAGATTGTGGCAAAATTACAGGTGTATTGCAAAAGCAAATTAACCTAAGCGGAATAAGCAAAGGTGTTTACTTTGTGAAAATAGTAAGCAATAAGGGTATACTCAATAAGGCAGTTGTAGTGCAATAGGTATTTATACCGACGCCTCTTTATTATACTTGCTTCTATATTCTATGGGTGATATTCCTGTAACCTTTCTAAACACCTCTCGGAAAGCTTTTACATCTGAATAGCCGACATCGTACATTACTTCGTTAACGGTTTTGCGGCTTGTTTCCAATGCCTTTTTAGCCGACTCAATTTTTACGCGTTGCAAATATTCAATAGGTGTATTACCGGTAGCTTTTATAAAACGTCTGTCGAAATTACGCCTGCCAACTGAAAATTTAGCAGAGAGTTGCTCAACTGAGATCTTTTCGTGCAGGTTGTTTTCCATATAGGTCTGGGCTTTCTTTATGGTTTCATCACTATGTAGCTTTTGCCCTTTAAATAATATAAATGCCGATTGGCTGTTCCTGTCCATTTCAATTTGAAAAACCTTTGAACAATAAATAGCTGTTTGCCTGTCGTAATATTTCTCTACCAAATAAAGTATAAGGTTCAAAAAGGAATAGGCTCCGCCATTGGTATAAATACCGTTCTCATCGGTTATAAGTTTGTCTGTTTGCAGGTCAACTTTGTCAAACATCTTTCTGAAGTTCTCGGCAACAGCCCAATGCGTTGAACATGTTTTACCATCTAGCAAGCCCGATGATGCAAGTAAAAATGCTCCGGTGCAAATACTCGCTACTTCTGCTCCATGTTTATATTGTTTGGCAATCCAGTCTATCACTTCTTTATTGCCCTTAACTGCTTTTTCGTAATTGTGGTTGAGCGAGGGAATGATAATAAGGTTTGTTTTTGTAATGGAAGATATGTGGGTATGTGGCTTTACGCTGAACAGCCCGTCATAAAAATCTACCTTTTTAGAAATACCTGCCAGTTGAATGGTGAACAATTCCTTTTTACCGAGTCCTTTCCAATATTCGTTGGCACGGCTGAATATTTTATACGCACCCACAATGCTGCTCAGGTTGTTTTGCCCATCGGGCACTAATATGGTAAGGTGTTTCATGTTACAATATTTTTGCAAATGTAATAAACTGGCTTGTCTAAATCAACCCGTTATAGTGTCTGTTTTACACCCTGCCCAAGTGATGCTTTCAATATACTTTTGCAGTGTAATTAACTGATGTAATGTTGAGCCTGTCGAAACATATTCCTCAGTGTAGAACAAATAATATTGATTTAATTTTAAAAAAATGAAAGCACACGATTATACAACAACCTTTTTGGTAGATAAAACGCCTGCGCAGGCATTTAAAGCTATTACCAATATACGCGGATGGTGGAGCGAGGAGATTGAAGGTGGCACTACCAAGCTTAATGATGAGTTTACCTATCATTATAAAGATGTGCATACCTGCACCATGAAGCTGGTAGAGCTTGTGCCCAATAAAAAAGCGGTGTGGCTGGTGCTCGATAACTATTTTAGTTTCACAAAAGATAAAACTGAATGGAAGGGTACCAAAGTATGTTTTGATATTACGAAGGATGGTAATAAAACCAGGGTAACGTTTACGCATAAGGGTTTAGTGCCCGCTTACGAGTGCTTTGATATTTGTTCGAACGCATGGGGAGAATTTATACAAGGCAGTTTGCGCAGCCTTATTAGTAAAGGTAAGGGTAAACCGAATAAAAAAGAGAAACAAGCGGATGATTACAAGGCCTATGTAGTGGTTACAACAACGCATAAGGAAGCATACAAAGTCATTAATAATATTACGGCATGGTGGAGCGAAGATTTTGAAGGAAGCCTGAAAAAGGTAAAAGATGTTTTTACAGTTCGTTTTGGCGAGGTATATATAACCATGAAGGTTAAAGAACTTGTGCCGAACAAAAAAATAGCGTGGCTTGTTACCGATTGTAATAAGCCCTGGCTGAAGAATAAGAAGGAGTGGAAAGGGACGGAATTGATCTGGGAAATATCGGATAAGGATAGGAACACACAAATTGCGTTTACACACAACGGCCTTGTGCCCGATATTGAATGCTACGATGTTTGTTCGGATGCATGGGGAAGTTACTTAAAAGGCAGTTTGCGGAACCTTATTACCAAAGGAGAAGGCAAGCCTACCAAAATGAAAAAGAAGTAAAAGTTAAATTGAAGACTATGGCAAAAATGGTTGTTATTTATAATACGCCTAAAGATAAGGCAGCTTTCGATAAGCATTATTTTGAAGTGCACATACCGCTTGCAAAAAAGCTTCCGGGGCTAATAAAGTATGAGATCAATAAAGGGCCGGTAGTGCCCGTTGTGCAAGGCGGCCCTGATATCTATTTAATTGCAACACTTTATTTCGATAGCCTTGATGCTATTAAAAAGTCTTTTGCAAGCCCCGAAGGGCAGGCATGCCGAATAGACCGGAAGACCTATGCTCCCGATGATTTGGTGAAAATATATTTATACGATACGCAAGAAGTATAAACAGCCTGCTTTCATATTCTGCTTTATTTTGCCTTGTACTTTTTAATGTGCGAATGAAATAGCACATTGTTGTAGTGGGCATGTAGCTTTAATATCTCTCGTTGTGCTTCACT
>JABDHI010000078.1 GCA_013285655.1 Bacteroidota bacterium | reverse complement strand
ATTATTTTGGGTTGCAGTCCTGTCCGATTTAAAACTCATGTTATCAATACTCTCCCCGCTGAGTGAAACTGAAAAACCTTTGGTTGAATAATTGGTGCGGACTAAAAATGCCTGCCCCGGATGATATATATAAGCATTAACTACCGATGGGTCATTGATCTTATACGCATACTCCGAATAAAAAGAGAATCCACCGTTACTGATCGTTATTCTTCCGGCAGATGCACCCACATTGCCCGGTACATTATAGGTAGTGTTATCTGGTGCCTGGTAATTGCTTACAAAACTACCACCCAATATTATTTTTGTTTTTACAGTATCCCAGTGTGGTATTAATTGATTCAAATTTATTTCTCCATCAATACCGCGAACAATGCCGGTACCCTCACCCCAAAAATAACGCTGGTGCCCAATTACACCCTTTACTGAAATGCCTTTATATATATTATACTTAAGCCTGATGCCATCAATTGAATTATCTACACCCAATTGGTATTGCCAGTAGCTACGTAGAACAAGTCCGCTACCAAACTGTTCATAAAAATTACCCGCCGTTACATCAATAGTTGAATCGGCAAAACGAATGTATTTGTAAGCAATACCTTGTCCGTTGTATCGGGCATCATATCCATTAAGTGCATCTTCATATGCTTCGTAACGTACACCTGCCGATATTTTTCCATTCGTATAATCGAGTTGGGTAAAAGCATTCATTCCCATTTTCTCAGGCACTGATGGTGCACCAATAACCGAATCGGGTTTATAGGTTTGCGCATCTATTTCCATACTGCCATGCAACTGTCCCTGATCTAATACCTGCGCTTGTAATATGGGTACAACAAAAAGACTTGTTATGAACAGTAATTTTTTCAGCATACTATTTTTTTGCGGCTAGTTTCTTTACAACTTCAAATGCCTTATCCTCATCGCCATCGTTATATGAATTATGAACCCATACAATTTTACCACTGCCATCTACCACCATGGTACATGGCGTATCCATTACATTCATAGCTTCCTGTACCTTACCATCCTGGTCGAGATACACTTCATATCTCCATCCTTTATTTTTCACAAACGAAGCCACAGTAGTTGTATTATGTACCGTATCTACTGCAATTATGATCATCTTAACGCCCGTCTCTTTTTGCCAGTAGTCATATTTATCAGCAATAGCGTTCAATTCTTTAATGCAGGGTACACACCAGGTTGCCCAAAAATCTATTATCATGGGCTTGCCGTTATTATTAAACTTTGATGTATTGAATGGAAGCCCGCTCACCGTCTTAATTGGTACAGCCGGAATTTTTGCATCCCTCACCTCTTGCGAAAAGAGATTGCCACTAATTAAAATAAGTATTGCAATAATATATCCCCTCATGCCTTGTGCTATAACGCACCGAATGTAAAAGTAAGGTTATTTTTTAGCAACCTTCTTAAGAGCGTCATACAATTTATCTTCGTCGCCTTCCAGGTACGAGTTGTGGGTCCATACTATTTGTCCGTTGCCATCAACAATAAAAACACAAGGGCAATTAATTACTTGCATAGCATGTTGAAAATCCTGGTTAGGATCGAGGTATGATTCGTAGGTCCAACCTTTTTGTTTTATGAATGGAGCAACCTTATCCATAGTGCGTGTATCATCTACCGAAACAATAATTATTTTAACTCCCGTCTCTTTTGACCATTTAGCGTATTCATCTGCTATGGCTTCCAGTTCAGCAACACAAGGCTTACACCAGGTAGCCCAAAAATCTATTATAACCGGTTTGCCATCATTCGAAAATTTCGAAGTGTTAACCGCAGAGCCATCCATCTTTTTAACCCACACGGCAGGTATCTTAGAATTCTTTATTCCCTGCCCAAATACATTTACTGAGGCAAACAATACTAAAAGAAGAATGGTCTTTTTCATGGTGGTAACTAATTAGTAAAGTTTAGTGCGATACTACTAACCTGCGAAATGCAACATTGGCGCCAGCCGCTTGTAACCTGCATATGTAAACACCCGATGGCATATCTGATGTATCTAAGCTCATGCTTTCTTTAGCCGAACTTAAATTCATTGTTTTCACAACCTGCCCTAATGAGTTATAAATACTCATTGTTCCACTATAGTCGGTATGATATGTAAAACTAACCGCGTTGTTTGCGGGATTAGGATAAAGTGAAGACATCTTCAAATTATTCGCCACAATGGTTGGCACACTGGTTGGAGTAATAACAAACTTTACAAAGAACCAGGTTGAATCACTTGCCGATGCTGTTCTTACATCATATCGTATAACCGTTGTACCTGCAGCAGATGGGTTATAGTCAGTATAAAGCGCATTAGTATCCTTGCCGGCAGGCACTAAAAATGTAGGAGACATGAAATTAGTATTGTCTGACACAATTTTATAACAAGCCGAACCTACACAAATGCTATATGTGCATCCGCTAACTGCAACCGCTGTTGGCACACAAATAACATTAGTGGAAATAGATTTGCCGCTGTTATTAATGTAGAACCTGTTACTTGACTGGTAGCCGGCCACACCACTAACATAAACAGTATCGCCATTTGGCAGCATAACTCCCGTAGTATCTTGCACCGATAACTGACTAAATCCAATAGTAACAGAACTAATTACGGTAAGTACAGAAAGGATTAACTTTTTCATTATAGCCTTTTATTACACTATTACTGTATCTCTAACTTTTGCACTGCAATACCATGACTGGTTATCATGCGCACAAAGTACATGCCGGGTTGCAAGTCACCCCTATTAATAACAACTTCATGTTTGCCTGCGGTTTGCTCACCATTGTTTAGGTTCATCAGCTTTTGGCCAAGTTCGTTCCAAACCTCAATAGTCACATTCTGACCTTGATTTAAGTTATAAACCACGTAAGTATTACTATTAGAAGGGTTTGGATACACATCCATTGAACCTGCATTGTTTGAAAGTTCATTAATACCCACAAATGAAGTAGGAACTGCAGTTGCAGCCTGGTAAATATATTGGGTTGTATTATCCTGAATGAATACAGTCATATGAGATCCAACTGAATCATATAAATACGTTTTAGGATCAGCGCCCCAAGGACGGTTCTTTGTCCAGCTTACATTTATAGTTTGTGAAGAACCCGGGGTAAATGCAGTTAATGTTGTACCACTCGATGTTGGTAACATATCAACCACTACCTGAGGGAAGTTTAAAACATACTGTAACCACGAGCTTGGATAATATCCACCGGCACCAAAATAAGAAACCGGATCTTCCGTGCTTTGATCGGCGGCGTATTTAATGGTATCGATGGTAAGCAAAGTTTGAGCAACACATCCTGCAGAAATATTACTATACCCTGTAATAGTAGCAGCCAGGCTATATTGATTTAAAGTAACATCATATGTACATGAAGTTATTTTAATTTTAAAAGGAGAACCTTTGATTTGCTCACTCTTAATATTTGCTGAACTAACCGCAGCCGGATTAACGTCAATACTTCCATCAAGTTTGGCATCAGGTATAGCATTAACTCCATAGTAATTCTGCCTGTTCACTACAAATATGTTATCTGTTTCCTGGTTCATATAATCGGTTCCCGGAAAATCCATGTGATACCTGGCAGGTATATTATATGACATTGTGTTTGCCATTACAGAATCAAGATTAGGTGCCGCATTTAAACATGGGTCACACGATGCTTGCATGAATTCTTCAAACATTACCATCTTTGGCTGAACACTATCAATTACCTGTATGTTAGATATTATAAGTGTATCATTTAAATGATTTTGATCTGCATTGCCAGAGTTAAGATTATCGGCCCATAATTTCATGGTGTAGCTTCCTATAGCAGATGGGGTCCATTTTACGGTATGTGTAACACTATCGTAATGAATAGACGGGGTGGACGCAATACTTGCACCTGTAACATTATCTATCTTGGCAGATGAGCCATTTACAGTCCAGTTAAGGTTAAATGACTTTAAAGTATCCGCACCAAAATTATCTACATTAGCTGTTATTGTATATGGTACCCCTACTCCATAATACTGATTACTATTGATGTTTGATGCTACAACCGATGCATCATAGTTAGGCTTTGTACCAGGTGAAAACTGATAGTAATCATTATCAGAATTAGCAGGCGTTGATGTTAATGATTGAATAGTGGGAGAACCAGCAATTTCATAAGCTGTTGTCGGGTTAATTTGTACACCTATAGAAAGATTAATAGGGTTATATATACCATTTGCACTAGTTGTATTACCAATACCAAATTCATCAACTACATAAATATTGTTTGTGGTTTCTTCCATAACAATGCCCCACATATTTTGTGAATTAGTATCTGTTGGGTTACCTGCAAACCACCATTCAATCCATAACTGGCGATGCGGAGCAGTTCCATAAACCTTACTATATATTTGTCCACCTAAACCTGCACCAGCTAAACCCCAAACACATATTGTGCTATCTGGCAAACTTGCGCTTGGTAAAGCACTGTTAGTTGGACCAACCGGTGTAGTAGCTGTCTTTGAAAAAGTAACATACCCACTCGAACTCACTTTATATTGCGTAACCGGTCCACCATTAAAATTAAATGTAAATGGTATGGTTTGCGATGCACTCAGTGTTAATTTATAAGCCTTTGCCGAGCCATATGTATAAATTGTAGTTATACCGGCAGGTGGGTTTCCTGTAGCTGTATTCAAATCAGGATCTGTATTTACTCCGCCTGGGTTACCAGGACTATTTAACACTGATTGGCTATAATACTGTGCCTTTGAGTTTATTGAAGCTGCCATCGCTAATACAAGTAGAGTGACATTCAGAAGTAAATTTTTTTTCATCTCGGGTTTATTTTATAATATCTAAAAACAAATCTAACTCTCAACTAGATAAAAACCAAATAAAAATGCATTTATTTTTACAAACCCTTAGTTAAAATCGATTTAGGTCAATATTATAACCACATAACTACCTGATACAAAAGGAAAAGGAAGGCTTTCGGCCTTCCTTTTCTATATCTATTACTTTTTATTAGGAATGTTCTCCTTCGTCTAGTTCTCCCTCTTCCATGGGAACAGTTTGAGGAACAAAGTCATGTGCTTTACCTGGCTTGCTGTAATCGTAAGCCCAACGGTGTACTACCGGCAGGTCACCTTCCCAGTTACCATGGCCCGGTACAATAGGAGTTGTCCACTCAAGGGTATTTGCATCCCATGGGTTTTGGCTCGATTTTGTGCCCTTGCTCATGCTGTAGAAGAAATTCACAAAGAATATAACTTGTGAAAGCACGCCAATAATAGCAAATGTGGTTACTATAATATTAATGTCTTGCAGTTTTGCCCATGGTGCATAAGCATCATTGGTGTAGTACCTACGTGGTACACCTGCTAAACCTAAAAAGTGCATTGGTAAGAATACGCCATACGCGCAAATAAAGGTTAACCAAAAGTGCCAGTATGCTAATTTCTTATTCATTAAGCGGCCAAACATTTTAGGGAACCAGTGGTACACACCGCCAAACATAGCAAGTACTGCAGATAATCCCATTACAATGTGGAAGTGAGCTACTACAAAGTATGTTCCGTGAACTGCTACGTCAAGTGCAGAGTCAGCAAGAATGATACCTGTAAGACCACCCGAAATAAATGTTGATACAGCGCCTACAACAAATAACAATTGTGGGTTAAAGGTTATAGAACCTTTCCATAATGTTGTAATGTAGTTGAATGCTTTTACTGCTGATGGTATGGCAATGAGCAATGTAGTGAATACGAATACGGAACCCAGGAAAGGATTCATACCGCTCACAAACATATGGTGACCCCATACGATAAAGGCAAGGAATGCGATAGATAACATAGACCCGATCATGGCACGGTAACCGAAAATAGGTTTACGTGCATTGATGGATATAATTTCGGACATCAAACCAAAGGCAGGCATAATTACAATGTATACCTCCGGGTGACCCAAGAACCAGAATAAGTGTTCGAACAATATTGGACTACCACCGGTTTGCGAAAGAGCCTGGCCACCGATATAAATATCAGAAAGGTAAAAGCTGGTTCCGAAACTACGGTCGAAGATCAAAAGAATAGCAGCGCCAAAAAGTACAGGGAATGAAAGCACACCCAAAATTGCGGTGATCAACAAAGCCCATATGGTTAAAGGAAGACGGGTCATTTTCATACCGATGGTCCTTAAGTTCACTATAGTTACAATGTAGTTCAAACCACCTAATAACGATGATACAACAAATAAAGAGATACTTGATAACCATAAGGTCATACCGGCACCCGAACCAGGTATTGCTTGTGGCAATGCGCTGAGCGGAGGATAGATTGTCCAACCGGCAGATGCAGGACCAGTTTCAATGAAAAGTGAAATCAACATCACTATCGAAGAAATAAGGAAGAACCAGTATGATAACATGTTCATCATTGGAGATGCCATATCACGTGCACCAACCTGAAGTGGAATAAGCAGGTTAGCGAATGTTCCGCTCAAACCACCTGTTAACAGGAAGAACACCATGATAGTACCGTGAATGGTAACTAAACCTAAATACATATTAGGATCGAGAATGCCACCCTTTGCCCATCTGTCACCTAAAAAGAAGTGCATAACGCTCGATTGTTGACCCGGCCATGCCAGTTGCAACCTGAACAATACACTCATAATAGCAGCAGCAAAGGCCATGAACATAGCAGTGAACAAAAATTGCTTGCTTATTATTTTATGATCCATACTGAACACATACTTCTCAACAAATGACTGAGAAGGGTGTTCATGATGGTGGTGATGCTGCGTGTGCTCCGCTGTGTGGGTAGCTTCGTGAGCGTGAGTTTCCATACTTACCTGTTTTATTGTTTCAAAATTAGTTCTTTCTTGTCAAATTTATTTCATGGCTACTGCTCCACCGTGGTTGCGCTTGTTAATAGCATCAAACTGAGGAGTTTTCTTAGCTAACCATTTTTCAAATTCTTCTTTAGTATCTACTACTACTTTCAGGAACATATTGTAGTGACCCGATCCGCAAACACGGTTACAAATAAGTATGTAATCGTAAGCAGTATCATGTGTTATAAGCCTCATTGAATCGGTAGTAATTGTAGGAGTAAAGTGCAAGTATGTGCTCATACCCGGTACGCAGTTGATCTGATCTCTGAAGTGAGGGAAATACATACCGTGCATCACATCACGTGCGTTACACTGAATATTAATTTCGCGGCCAACGGGCATGTGAAGCTCGCCATGAACAACGATATCATCCCAGCCATTCTTATCGGTAGAATCCATACCCAATGGGTTGGTAGCATCATCAATCAA
>JABDHI010000077.1 GCA_013285655.1 Bacteroidota bacterium | reverse complement strand
TAAAATACCTTTAGCAGGAGAAGATGTGCTCATATTTGTATAGAATGCAGAAATACAAAAAAAACGGATTAGTAATTGATATTTTCGACATACGGCGGGTTTCGGTATTTAATTGTATTTTTGGCATCCTTGAAAATAGATACTATGCGCCCCAGCTTTGATGAAATTTATATGGACCTTGCCAATAAACTGGCAATGCGTTCGCATTGTGTTAAAATGCACGTAGGGGCAGTGCTTTGTAAAGACACCCGTATTATATCATTAGGATACAATGGCCCACCTGCCGGAACGCATAATTGCGATGAGGAATGGGCGGAACATGGATGCCCTCGCGATAGCAAAGGTGGTTGCTCTTTGGCTATTCATGCTGAGCAGAACGCGATATTATATGCTGCGAAAAACAAAGCCTCAATGGAGGGTTCAACCTTATATGTTACCCTTTCGCCTTGCCTGCTATACTTACTGTGCTGGAATTGAACAGCATGATGCCAGTTAATGGAGGTTACTACAAATGGGTTGAAAGGGCTTTAGGCAAACGCTGGGCATTTTATGAGGCATGGTGGTCGTGGTTATATTCGTTTACCGACCTGGCTATTTATCCGGGGCTTTTTGTAACATACGCATCCTTCTTTTATCCTGATCTGGCCGCTTGGAGAATCCCAATACTTCTGGTTATTATTTGGGGTTGTGCAGGGTTAAATATATTGGGTATTGTACCGGTAGGCCGCCTGTCGATACTGTTAAGCGTCATTGTAATACTCCCATTTGTAGTATTATTTGGGGTTGGATTATTTAACACAGGAAATCACTTTTCAGTGCCCTCACCTACCCTTAATGGTATTGGCTTTTCAGGGGTTGGTATGGCATTATATACTGTTATGTGGAATTTTTTGGGTTGGGATAACACCACTACTTATGCTGGAGAGGTGAATAAACCCGTTAAGTCATACGTCACTTCTACTTTCATAGCATTTGCTTTGGTAATAGTACTTTATCTTCTTACTACTTATATAACTGTAAACTCGGGTATCGATTTTAAAGCCTTAAGCGATGGAGGCTTTCCAATTATGGGTGTAAAGCTAGCCGGTAGATGGTTAGGTATATTACTATCTGTTGGTGGCATGGCAAGCGCATTGGGCATATTTTCGGCAGTGTTGTTATCTATATCCCGGGTACCAAAAGAAATGGCGGAAGACAAGATGTTGCCAAAAGTGCTGGGCAAACTTCACCCTCGGTTTAACACCCCTTACCTTGCCATATTAATTTCAGCAGCAATAGTTAGTTTAATGGCATTATGGTCGTTTACTGAATTAATAGTAATTGATGTTATCCTCTATGGTGCCGGGCTTTCACTCGAGTTTTTTTCATTAGTAAGATTGCGTATAAAGGAACCCGACGCCAAGCGTCCATTCAAAATCCCCTTAAACGCTTTTTGGCTTAGCGTAATGATCATACTTCCAATAGCTATTTACAGCCTTGCATTAACAGGGGTATTATCAAAATCTGATGGAAGTAACAAAGTAGTTTACTTTGCATTACTAGGTTTACTAACGGCTGAACTTGGCTGGCAAGCTATTAAATGGAAACAGAGAAGAACCTTAGCCTTAGAAAAGAAAAATTAATTCCTTTTTGCAAGTTCAATAATATCTTTTCCTTCCATAATTCCTCTGTCTTTATCGAGGCTTACAGAGTTGATCATGGCATGCCCGATCTCTTCTAAAGTACAAAAAGCGGCCGGAAATAAAGCACGGTCAATGGGGTACATCCAGTTTATATACTTATAAAATTTATGTGAGTATTTTAAACCGGGTATTGGTTTAATAAATCCAGGTCGGAAAGCAAACGCCTTTTTAAAAGGCAACTTCATTATATCATTCTCGGTCTTGCCCTTTACCCTGGCCCACATCGAACGTCCTTTTTCAGTGCTATCGGTACTTGCGCCTGATACATAACAAAAGGTCATATCATTATTTAACTTGCTCAGTATTTCAGCAATATGAATGGTAAGTGTATAAGTCATTTTGGTATAAGCTTCTTCTTTCATACCAACCGAAGAAACACCTAAACAGAAAAAACAGGCATTGTATCCTTTAAGCTGATCTTGTATTGGAGTAATATTGAAAAAATCAGCTTGAATGATCTCCTTTAACTTAGGGTGAGTATAACCACACGGTTTTCTATTAATAACCAATACCGCTTCTACTTTTGGGCTATTGAGGCATTCGTATAAAACGCCTTCGCCCACCATACCGGTAGTTCCGGTAACTATTGCCCTTATCTTATCCATTACTGCGCATTGTGGTATACGGCTACCACATCATCGTCCTCGTCCATTTTTTCTATCATGGCAAGCAGGTCAGCTTCTTCAGCATCATTAAGCTCTTTATGTGTGGTTGGTACAAACACTTTCGAACTTTCTTTGATCTCTATTTTCTTGTCTTCTAATGCTTTTTGCATGTGGCCAAACTCTGTAAAAGGAGTTTGAATGATCAACTCATTGGTTGAATCGTCCCAGGTAAATTCATCGGCACCAAAATCGATCAATTCGAATTCTGTCTCTTCTTTATTAAGCCCTACTGAAGATATTTTAAACAATGCCTTTCTATCAAACATAAAGCTAACTGAGCCCTTAGTACCTAATGAGCCGCCCTCGCTACGCGAAAAATACATACGTATATTGGCAACGGTACGGGTTGGATTATCAGTAGTACATTCTACCAAAACAGGCACACCATGTGGGCCATAACCTTCATAAATTGCCTCTTCGTAATTTGAAACGTCTTTATCAGAAGCACGCTTAATAGCTGCATCCACATTTGTTTTAGGCATGTTTACAGCTCTCGCGTTCTGTATGCACATACGCAAACGCGGGTTGGTATCAGGGTCTGGGCCACCTGCTTTAACAGCAATGGCAATATCTTTACCTATTTTAGTGAACGTCTTTGCCATTTTAGCAAAGCGTGCAAACATGGTATACTTTCTTTTTTCAAATACGCGTCCCATTTTATCTAAGTATTTATCGGTTTCTAGAGGTGCCAAAGATACTAAAAGTAGGAAAGAATTTGTACTGTATACCGAAAGGGTATAATTTTTAACTTGCAGCATATTTATTATAATTTATGGCCAAAGGAATCATACAAAAGGAATCTATCGATTTTTTGAAAAAACTCAAGAAGAACAATAACCGCGACTGGTTCAATAAGCATAAAGAAGAGTACTTAGCTCATCGTGAAAATATTATTGAATTTGCGGATACGTTGCTTGACGAACTCAATAAGCACGACAAGATCGAAACTGAATCTGGCAAAAAAAGCCTGTTCAGGATATATAAGGATGTTCGTTTTTCGAAAGATAAAACGCCCTATAATAGCCATTGGAGCGGAAGCTTTAAAAGAGCTACCAAGCAACTTAGAGGTGGTTATTACTTTAATATCAATCCTGTTAAATCTCGTTTATCGGGTGGTTTTTGGGGTCCTAACCCTGATGACTTGAAAAGAATTCGTCAGGATATTGACCTGAACTATAAAGAATGGAGGAAAATACTCAACAACAAAGCCTTTGTTAGCACATTTGGAAGTTTACGAGGCGAACAGGTAAGTTCTGCTCCACGAGGATTTACCAAAGATCATCCTGCAATTGACTTGCTTCGTTATAAGCAATTCATCGTTACGCACGAGTTTACGGATAAAGAAGTATTAAGTCCCGGTTTTGCAAAGAAAATGAGCGAGACGTACAAAAAAATGCGCCCCTTTCTAAATCATATGAGCGAGATACTTACCACCAATGCCAATGGTGAGCCCATTATTTAAAATAGTTTGACAGCAATCTATATATTTGTACATAGAGGCTTAACTTATTCCTAACCATAATGGCAAAACCCGTATTCGAAGATCTGGTAAAACAACAGATAGCTGTGTTGCGCTCAACCAGCCTTACTATTGTAATTTTCATGCCTTCGCTGTTACTACTGCTTTCCAGTGCTTTTGGCATTAAGGAAAAACTACCCGCTATTATTTGGCCTTATGTAATAGGTACACTTATTAATATACTATCGCTCAATCTTCATAAAAAGGCTTATATAACTTATGTAGTACTAATAAGCTTAACCTTAATTGAAATTATAGCTTTTATATTAGTTACGGGGGGAATATACAGCCCGGTTATACTAATACTGGCAACCTTACCTGGCTTTGCCTTTTATACCAGCCGAAAGCAAGGTAGAATATGGTTTTGTATATGCCTGCTGGCCATTTTATTTATTTACAATGTCAACTACTTCAATATACCCGTAAGCCAGGTAGTTGCTGAAAAATACCGTGCTCCCTTTCTTTTTATTATTCTCTTATTGGTTCTTTTTCTTATTTCTACTTACATGCAGCTTGTAAAACAAGATATATCAAAGACCCATAAATCTTTTAACACTGCTAGCAAAGACCTGGAAGAAAAGAACATCCGCATGAATTACCTTCTTATGCTGGTTAACTATTCTATGGAGCTTATGTGTGTTATAGATATGAAGACAATGACCTTTGATGAAGTAAATCCCGGCTTCAAAGTATCATTAGGATATGAATTATCTCAATTACGTGGTGAACCTATTAAGACTTTGATGAAAGATGACCCTTCTTATACCTTGCTTTCGAATATAAAAGAAGGTGACAAACTTACCTTTGAAGGCGCTATGACATGCAGAAACGGTGAACAAAAGAAAATAAGCTGGCAGACCGTTGCTAAAAATGGCAAGTTCTATACCTATGGCCGTATCAAGTAGTATTAAAACTACTCTATATTTGCCACCTCATTTATCGATCTTACTTATTAATATCTATTACATATCATGAAAAAGTTTTTTGCTATTGCAATGCTAGGTACACTAACACTTGTTAGCTGTAAAAACAACACAACAACATCTTCTACTTCAAGTGATGCAGCATTTCAGAAAGTATCTGAAGATTTTTTAGCAGGCTATTTAAAATGGAGGCCACAAGCTTCTGTTGCACTTGGCTTTCATGAGTATGATGGTAAGATGACTGACTTCAGCAAAGCGTCTATTGACACTGAACTGAACAGGCTTAAGAGTTATGATAAAATGTTGGCAGGTATCGATACTGCATCTTTAAGCACTCAGGCATATTATGATTATCGCATTTTAAAATCGGGCATACGTAATGAAATATGGAGTTTTGAAGACGTGGGCGAATACACACGTAACCCTATGACCTATGCAGGCGCCATTGATGTAAACATTTATATAAAAAGAAATTTTGGCCCGATAGAAGACCGTATTAAATCTATTATCGCAATAGAAAAGGAAGCACCGAATGTATATGCTGCAGCTCGTGCAAACTTAAACGATACACTACCTAAACCCTACGTGCAAACCGCTATAGAAGTAGCTAAAGGCTCAGCTGAATTTTTAGGCGGCGACCTGGTTGTTGCTTTAAAAGATGTAAAAGACACTGCTTTGATGGCTGCATTTAATGCGGCTAACAAAAAGGCCATAGAAGAAGTAAAAGCATATGCTGATTACCTTGAGAAAGAAAAACTACCTAAGGCAACCGATAAGTTCTCAATAGGAGTGGACAAATACAAAAGAATGCTTTTGTATAGCGAAGGTGTTACCATGGCTCCGGATAAAATACTGGAAATTGGGATGAGAGAATTAAAGAAAGAACAAGATGTGTTCAATGCAACTGCTAAAATAATTGATCCGAAGAAAAATCCTGTTGATGTGTACCATGATATGCAGAAGGAACATCCAACAGCAGAAGAGTTGATACCGGATGCTAAAAAGAATTTGGAAGCTATCCGCCAGTTTTTGGTTGATAAGAAGATTGTTACCATGCCATCGGAAGTGCGAGTAAAGGTGGAAGAAACCCCGGAATATGCACGTGCATCAAGCACAGCATCGATGGATACTCCCGGCCCATTCGAAACCAAGGCTACAGAGGCTTATTATTACATCACCCCTGTTGATTCTAAATGGACCGACAAACAAAAAGAAGACTGGTTATCGCAATTCGACTTTTACACTACCGATAATGTAACCATACATGAGGCCTATCCTGGTCATTATACTCAATTCCTGCACCTGAATGCATCATCGGCTACCAAGATCGAAAAAATATTTGGCAGCTATGCTTATATTGAAGGTTGGGCCCACTATTGTGAAAAGATGATGGCTGATGAGGGATATGGGCATACAGGAGACACGATTAAAGCTTGTAAATATCGCTTGGCACAATCGGGCGATGCTTTATTACGTCTATGCCGTTTATGCGTTTCTATTAAAATGCATACCCAGGGCATGACCCTGGATGAAGGCACAAAATTCTTTATGGATAATTGGTACCAGGGAGAAAAACCATCAAGGCAAGAAGCACTT
The DNA here is from genome assembly GCA_013285655.1 of Bacteroidota bacterium. Taxonomy (GTDB): domain Bacteria; phylum Bacteroidota; class Bacteroidia; order JABEUT01; family JABEUT01; genus JABEUT01. Next base: position 1,279 of record JABDHI010000077.1, on the reverse strand, counting down.
CGCGGTACTTTCGATCCGGGATATTTGTTCTATACCATAGGCAAACTTGAGCTATTGAAACTGCGTGAAGATTACAAGAAACAAGAAGGCAGTGCATTTTCGCTCATGAAATTCCATGATATGGTATTGGACCACGGCATGCCTCAGGTTCGTCTTTTACGTGAGGTATTGCTAAAGGATAAGAGCATCTGGAACGAGACACTTTAGGGAATTAAGGCAAGCGATATATAACCGCGTTTACATTCATTCCGGCGCCAACCGAAGCAAATACAAGTGTATCTCCGCTTTTGCAGTTGGCAACTTTCGATTGATCATCTACCTGCTTGGTAAGTAACAAGTTATATAAAGTTGGTAATGTAGCTACCGAACTGTTTCCTAAACGATATATGATCATGGGCATAATAGCCTCAGGAACTTCTTTTTTATCGTATAATTGAAACAGGCGCTTTAAAATAGCCATATCCATTTTATGATTGGCCTGATGCAATAATACTTTGCTTACATCATTTATTGAGAGACCTATTTTATCAATAGTGCTTTTTATTGCTTGCGGCACTATGTCTAAGGCGTATTCATACAGCTTCCTTCCATCCATTTTTAAGAACAGCTCATTACCTGAGTAATTTGGGTTGTACGACTTACCCATTCTGAGGTAATATGTTTGTTCTAAGGTGTCTGACCTGCACGAATTTGAAATGATACCAATCGGCTTGCTACTTTCAATGGCTCCCATTATTACAGCACCTGCCCCATCAGCATAAATCATACTATCTCGGTCATGAGGGTCTGATACTCGTGAAAGTGTTTCAGCACCTATAACTAAAGCTCGCTTTATTTGACCCGATTTCAGAAAACTATCGGCCAGTATTACAGCTTGTAACCAACCCGGGCAACCAAAACAAATATCATAACAAACGGCACTGTTGACAATTTTTAATTTGTACTTAACTCTTGATGCAATGCTCGGAACAATATCAGATCTTCTATTATCAGCCTTTACGTCTCCGAAGTTGTGGGCGACTATAATACAATCAATGCTTTCTTTATCAATCCCCGAAGAAAGTATGGCTTCGGTTGCTGCCATAAAAGCAATATCAGATGTTACCAGGTCATCGGTAACGTATCTTCTTTCGCGTATGCCGGTAATTTTTTCAAATTTCTCAACTATCTCCTCATTTGAAACCTTAAACTTCTCACCAGTGGTGTCATAAAATTGATGTGTAAGAAAATCGGCATTAGAAACCTGCTGAGTAGGAATATAGCTTCCTGTTCCTAAAAA
>JABDHI010000076.1 GCA_013285655.1 Bacteroidota bacterium | reverse complement strand
TTAGATACCATACTGAACGATTATCGCGCAAATACCAAAGAACCTATTTCTCATTTTGCCAAAAAACATATTAAAGGCTAATTATTATGGGTAAAAAAATATTGCTTCAACATATTGATGTTCCGGGAATTGAAACTTATAAAGTTTACCGCGAAAAGGGCGGATACGCCAGTGTTGAAAAAGCGTTGAAAATGAAGCCGGACGATGTAGTGGAAGAAGTTAAGAAATCTGGCTTACGCGGTAGGGGTGGAGCAGGTTTCCCTACAGGTATGAAGTGGAGCTTTATTGATAAAAAAACTCCTAACCCGCACTACTTAGTTTGTAATGCAGATGAAAGTGAACCAGGTACTTTTAAGGACAGGTATTTGATGCAAAAACTTCCGCATGCATTGGTGGAAGGAATGATCGTATCGAGCTTTGCACTAGATGCACACACTGCATATATATACATACGCGGCGAGCTTTTATACGTTTATCATATTTTAGAAAAAGCTATTGCTGAAGCTTATGAAGCAGGCTGGTTGGGTAAAAATATTATGGGTAGCGGTTTCGATCTTGACCTGTATGTACAGCCAGGTGCAGGTGCATACATCTGTGGCGAAGAAACGGGACTAATAGAATCATTAGAAGGTAAACGCGGTAACCCGCGTATGAAACCGCCATTCCCAGCTATACAAGGTTTATGGATGTGTCCTACGGTGGTTAATAACGTGGAGACCATTGCAGCCGTGCCACATATATTAAATATGGGTGGCGAAGAATATGCTAAGATCGGTGTTGGAAAAAGTACAGGTACCAAATTAATTTCTGCTTGCGGGCATGTTAAAAAGCCCGGTGTGTATGAAATTGAATTAGGTCTTCCTGTCAAAGAATTTTTATACTCCGATGAATATTGCGGAGGCATATTGAACGATAAACAATTTAAGGCCATAGTTGCAGGTGGCTCTTCGGTGCCTATTCTGCCTGCTGAATTATTCTTAACCACCGCCAAAGGCGAACCGCGTTTAATGAGCTACGAATCATTATCAGATGGTGGCTTTGCGACGGGTACCATGTTAGGTTCGGGTGGCTTTATTGTAATGGATGAAACCGTTAGCGTAGTCAAAAACTTATACAACTTCACTCGTTTCTATCACCACGAATCGTGCGGCCAATGCAGCCCATGCCGCGAGGGAACAGGATGGATGGAAAAGATTCTTCACAAGATCATTGACGGTCACGGTAAAATGAGCGATATTGATTTGTTGTGGGATGTGCAATCGAAGATAGAAGGACGTACTATTTGCCCGTTAGGTGATGCAGCAGCATGGCCAGTAGCAAGTGCTATCCGCCATTTCCGTAAAGAGTTTGAAGAGCTTATTCAAACTCAACAGAAGGTAAAGGACGTAACCTATTTACAGGAAACGGTTGAAGTTTAAAAGAGTAAAAGGAATCCGTTTATAAAATAAATAATTCCTATAAGGCCGGGTACCATACTAAGGTACCATATCGGCTTTACTTTTATTAAAGCTGCTATTGAAGATAAAAGAATAGAAACCTCAAGGAATACTATAGCCAGCTCAAAAGCGGCACCATGTTTTTGCGAATCATCACGAATAGCTTCCAAACGTTTTGCCTCGGAACTTATCTGATCTTTTTCGGTTTTGTATTTAGCAACATTACTGGTGTATTCATTAATGTGTTTTGTAATGCTATCGTATGCTGCACCCGGTGGTGTGCTAATTAGTTGAGTTTTTAAATTATCAAGCTGTACGGTATATAAATATTCTTTAAGACTCTTGCTTTGAAAAAATGCCCATTGGTCGCTTGCCTGCATTTGGCTGTCCACAGACGAACCACTATGCTGACCACCCATAAAGGTTGATAATGTTGCACACAGGGCTATTAGTATCGTTGTAATAGAAAGATAATTCAACCACTTATCCTTTTCCTTATCCGCCTTTTCTTTTTCCAGAATATCGGCCTTTATTTCTTCGTGTATCTCTGCTCTTTCCTGTTCGTTCATATCTTCTATTTATAAGTACAAGGATATATGTTTTCAATAAATAAAACTATTAAAATCAGAAAGATTAGTTTTATCGAGGGTCATTTCCTGATCTTAAAATGAAGCAATATTTTCACTATTTAATATTGTTTGCACTCAACTGTTCAATACCCTTTTCTAAACATTGAAAGATAAGCTATTTATACAGTGCTTAAAAAACTGTTGCGAAAGATTTGAATAGCCTAAGGGGAGGGATTAATGGAATAGATTGACGATGTGTTAGTTACAACAAAAGGAAATAAATATTGAAAAGCTGAATTAAGAAGCGGTTTAGGTTTTGTCAACTATAAATAATGATTAACTTTGCAGAGTAATTACAGAGTATGAATACAACCAGCAGCACAATAGAATATTTGCCGATAATTATTACGGCTTTGGTGGCAGGTGGTTTTGTTACACTAACCATGTCGGTAACGCACATGCTTGGTCCAAAACGCCAAAACAAAACAAAATTAGAAGTGTTTGAATGCGGTATTGAATCGCAGGGAAATGCTCGTTTACCATTTTCAATTAAATATTTTCTGGCAGCCATTCTATTCGTATTATTCGACGTGGAAGTAATATTTATGTATCCATGGGCAGTAGATTTCAGGAATTTAGGCAGCCTTGGTTTTATTGAAATGATATCATACATGGCAGTGCTACTTTTAGGTTTTGTTTACATACTTAAAAAGGGAGCTTTGAAATGGGATACTGAATAACCCCAATTTAACGACATTATGGAAGCAGTTAAGGATAGTAATATAAAAATAGTAGGCGCTCCTCCGGGCATTGAAGGTCCGGGGTTCATGGCTACTTCGCTTGATAAAGTAATTGGTATGGCACGTGCAAATTCGCTGTGGCCATTACCATTCGCTACATCATGTTGCGGTATTGAGTTTATGGCGACCATGGCCGCGCACTATGACCTTGGCCGTTTTGGAGCAGAGCGCTTAAGCTTCTCTCCGCGCCAGGCAGATTTACTTATGGTTATGGGAACCATTGCTAAAAAAATGGCTCCTATTTTAAAACAGGTTTATTTGCAAATGGCCGAACCACGTTGGGTATTATCAATGGGTGCCTGCGCTTCGAGCGGAGGTATATTCGATACATACAGTGTGTTGCAAGGCATCGACAGGATCATTCCGGTTGACGTTTACGTACCCGGTTGCCCTCCTCGTCCTGAACAAGTTATTGATGGTATTTTAAAGATACAGGAACTTGTAAAGAACGAATCGATACGCAGAAGAGAAGGCCCACAATACAAAGCAATGCTTGCCCAATACGGAATAGAATAAGCTTATGGAAGATATTTTACCGGTAATAGAAAAGAGTTTGCGCGACATGTTCGGAGCGGATATTATTTCGGCCGAAATGGAACGCGATTTCCCTGTATTTACTGTAAAGAAAGACAGGATTATAGACGTGGTAAAGTTTTTGTACGATGATCCTGAAATGCAATTCCGCTTTTTAACCGACTTGTGCGGTGTGCATTTTCCCGATAACAAAGGACATGAACTGGGCGTAATATATCACCTGCACAACATGCGCCGCAACTGGAGGATACGTTTACGTATTTTCTTTGCGCTGAATGATGTGAGTGTACCTACACTTACTACGGTATTCTCTGCAGCTAATTGGATGGAAAGAGAGACCTACGATTTTTATGGCATTACTTTTAAAGGCCATCCTAACTTAAGACGTATTCTGAATGTAGATGACCTCGGCGGATTCCCTATGCTAAAGGAATATCCATTAGAAGATCCTACACGCGACGATAAAGACGATAAATTCTTCGGACGATAAAAAATATTCTTCATTATGTCTCAGGCTAAGAATCAAAAAGGAAGAGTGGTGCAGCAGAACGCACCCGAAACAGCTGAGAAGCTGGAAGAGAAAGAATATTCCATTCTTAACCTTGGTCCTTCGCATCCGGCCACACACGGTGTGTTCCAGAATATTTTAAAAATGGATGGTGAGATCATTGTTGACTCAGAGCCTACCATTGGCTATATACACCGTGCATTTGAAAAGCTGGCTGAAAGAAGGCCATACAATCAAATTACTCCCATTACCGACCGTTTAAACTACTGTTCATCGCCAATCAATAACATGGGCTGGCACATGACAGTAGAGAAATTGATACAAGTTGAAATTCCGAAGCGCGTGCAATACATGCGTATTGTTATTATGGAACTTTCGCGTATTGCCGATCACTTGGTTTGCAATAGTGTTATTGGTGTTGATGCCGGTGCACTTACCGGTTTCGTTTATGTATTTGAAGAACGCGAAAAAATTTACGAAATATTCGAATCTATTTGCGGTGCAAGGTTAACAACCAACATTGGCCGTATAGGTGGTTTTGAACGCGAATGGACCGATGTTACCTGGGCCAAGCTAAAGAAGTTCATGAAAGAGTTTCCGGCTGTGCTTAAGGAATTTGAAAAGCTTTTAGTGCGTAACCGCATATTTATGGACCGTACCATTGGTGCGGGGCCAATAAGCGCCGACAGGGCATTGAATTATGGTTTTACAGGCCCTAATTTACGGGCTGCAGGTGTTGATTATGACGTGCGTGTAATGAATCCATATTCAAGCTACGAAGAATTTAAGTTCGATATTCCTATTGGCACCAATGGCGATACCTACGACCGCTTTATGGTGCGCGAACACGAAATATGGGAAAGCTATAGCATTATTCAGCAGGCTATTGAAAAGATAGAAGCAAGTACCGATAAGGCTTTCCATGCCAATGTGCCTGATTTTTATCTTCCTCCTAAAGAAGAAGTTTACAATAATATGGAAGCGCTTATCTATCACTTTAAGATAGTAATGGGCGAAACCGATGTGCCTAAAGGCGAGATATACCATGCAGTAGAAGGCGGCAATGGCGAATTAGGTTTTTACCTGATAAGCGATGGCGGAAGACAGCCATACAGGTTGCATTTCCGCAGGCCTTGCTTCATTTATTATCAAGCATATCCTGAAATGATACGCGGCAACATGCTTAGCGACGCTATTGTTACTATGAGTAGTATGAATGTTATTGCAGGCGAGCTAGACGCGTAATACGCAACCTTTACACTATCTGACTTAACTTCATCATATTGGTGCGACCACGCTCTTTAATTGGCGTACTGGCAATATTTATCACAAAGTCTCCCGGCGCCAATAAGCCTTGTTTACGTAAGAATTGCTTTATCTCGGCAATGGTATGGTCTGTGCTTAAGTACTTATCATAATAAAAGCCCTGTACGCCCCAAAGCAAGCTTAACGAGGTAAGCAGTGTATGGTTATCGGTAAATATGTATGTAGTAGCTTTCGGCCTGTGGCTTGATATTTTAAATGCAGTATAACCGGAATTGGTCATTGATGCAATTGCTTTTACACCAGCCTGCCTTGCCATTACACAAGCGTTGTAGCAAATAGAATCAGATATAAAAGTATGGTTATGAACTAAAGGCTGATGCTCTCTGAAATAAATGCTGTTCTCATTCTGCTCAATATGGCTGGCAATACGCTGCATGTATTGTACTGCACGTACCGGGTATTGGCCTACAGATGTTTCTTCGCTCAACATAACGGCGTCAGCACCATCTAACACAGCATTAGCAACGTCATTAACTTCAGCACGGGTAGGAGAGAAGTTGGTGAGCATGCTCTCCATCATTTGTGTGGCAATAATAACCGGGCGCGAAGCTTCAATACATTTACGTACCAACATTTTTTGAATAAGCGGTACACGTTCTGCATCAACTTCTACACCCAGATCGCCACGGGCAACCATAACGGCATCGGCCATATCAATGATGTTGTCTATTTCAAGTAATGCCTCAGGCTTCTCAATTTTTGCAACAACCTTAGCGTGCGATTTGAGTTTTTTGATGCGTTCTTTTAAATCAACCACATCATTTACTGTACGTACAAACGAAAGGCCTATCCATTCAATTTTTTGCTCCAATGCAAATTTCAGATCCTTCAGATCTTTTTCGGTAAGCGAAGGCATTGATATGCGTGTGTTTGGCAGGTTAACGCCTTTTTTTGATTTGAGCATACCACCATGAACAACCACAGCTTTCACTTCATCTTTACGATTGGTGCCCGTTACACGAAGCATTAATTTACCGTCAGCTATCAATACGTTATCACCAATAGCCACGTCTTTCGGAAAATCGGGATAAGTTATATAAACGCGTTTAGCATCACTCATACATTTGGTAGTAGTAATGGTAATAGGTTTACCATCCACTATTTCAACACCACCATTAATCACTTCGCCAATACGAAGCTTTGGGCCTTGTAAGTCGGCAAGTACACCAACATATGTACCCATTTCTTTATTGAGCTGCCTAACATTGGATATTACTTGTTTTACTGCATCATAATCGCCATGCGAAAAATTGATACGGCAAATACTCATACCGGCCTCTATCATTTCTTTCAGCACTTTTTTAGATGCTGATGCAGGCCCTATGGTGGCAACTATTTTTGTTTTGTTTCCTATTTTCATAATGCTAAAATACCAAATTATGCTTCGATTTCAATGAATGTACCTCAATGCTGTATGCACCGGCAATTACATCGGCCTTTTTTATTTGTTCCACTAACTGCTTTGCTTCTTCTTCTTCAACCGAACCTTTTATAATAAAGAAATAATCCATCTGCTTATGTTCTTCAATAAGCATCCCGTCTTTACCACGATTTGCAAGCAAATAGTAATCGCGGAAAAGTACTTCCTGGTTAAAAGCGAACATCGAGTGTAGGCTATGTTCAGTAGCGTGGTCTTCGGTCTTGGCAAGTTTTATGCCAAACAAATTATTTAAGGTCCAGCAAAGTCGGTAATCTTTTTCGTGGCAAACAATACCTACCAGGCAAAACTCGTAATCGTATTCAAACTGCAGGCGCGTTTTCGACATAATGCTAAGTTACTGTTTCTAATGTTGCCCATGCTTTTTCGGCAGCCATCTGTTCAGCGCGCTTTTTAGAATAGTGACTGGCTTCCGCTTTTATTACCTGGTCAATGAACAGGCCAATTAAATATGTTTTATCTTCTGCGTAGCGGGCTTCTTCCATAACACGACACTCAACCGATCGCTTTTCTTTCTGTGCCCACTCTATAAGCTTGCTCTTAAAGTCAGTCTCTGTATTTTCAAGCTCATCCAGGTCTACATACAAAACAAATATCCGGTTGAGGATGAAATTCTTCGTCTTTAAATAACTTGTATCAAGATAAACAGCGCCTATAAGGGCTTCCAGCGCATTACCATAAATTGAGCTGCCTGAATATCCTCCGGAATCTTTATTGAGCATGCCCTGCAGGCCCATTTTAACTGCAATGCTATTAAGATGATTGCGGCTTACAACTTTCGAACGCATTTTTGTAAGAAAGCCTTCATCCTTATATGGAAACCTTCTGAATAAATGTTCAGCAACAATGGTATTTAATAATGCATCGCCTAAAAATTCCAAACGCTCATTACTTGTCTTTGTGTTTTCGTTAGTGCTATTACGTGCCATCGACTTATGGCGGAATGCCATTTGGTAAAGCGATAGGTTACGCGGATAAAAGCCCAACAAGTTTTTTAACGAACCTGAAAATTTTCTGTCAGAAGAAAGCAAATGCCTTAACACCCAGAGGAAGGAATTATGTTTTATACAAAAATAAGAAAAACAAAAGTCTTTGGCTTCATTTAAGCAGATTCTTATATTTGTGTGAACGGACCAGCAGTAATAAAAGGGTATGAGCAAGATTCTATTAATAGAAGATAATAATGAAATGAGGGAGAACACCTCAGAAATTCTTGTGCTTGCAAAGTATAAGGTTATTACTGCCGAAAATGGCAGAGTAGGTGTTGATAAAGCAAAAAAGGAAAAACCAGACCTGATCATTTGTGATATAATGATGCCTGACCTTGATGGCTATGAAGTACTTGAAATGTTAAGCATGCAACCGGAAACTGCCGGGATACCATTTATATTTTTA
>JABDHI010000075.1 GCA_013285655.1 Bacteroidota bacterium | reverse complement strand
CACTTAAAGCCACTATGCCTAAGGATAGTATGCCTAAGGATACTACCAAGAAGTAATTCCGGCTTAAAGAAAATAAAAGAGGAGTTCTGTATCAGGACTCCTTTTTTATTTAACATCATCCCAATCCATATATATGTCAGTAGAAAGCGTTGAAATACCAGATGAGGACCAGGAAATGTTCGAACATTTCAACTTTTCGGTTGATCCGGGGCAGGAGCCTATGCGGATCGATAAGTTTATTTTGCAAAAAATAGCGCATGGTACCCGTACCAAGATACAGCTGGCTATTGATTCTGACAATGTATTGGTTAACAAAAAACCCACTAAATCAAGCTATAAGGTAAGGCCCAACGATAATATTTCGGTGGTTTACCCCTACCCTAAGCGCGAAATTGAACTTTTGCCCGAAAATATACCCTTAGACATTGTTTATGAAGACGATGACCTAATGATAATCAATAAGAAAGCAGGCATGGTGGTGCACCCCGGTGTAGGAAACTTTACCGGTACACTTATGAATGCGCTTATATACCATATTGATAGCCTGCCACAACAAAACAGGCCTAATGCAGATGACCCTTTTAGTCAATTGCGCCCGGGCCTAGTACACCGCATTGATAAGAACACTACCGGCTTATTGGTAATAGCCAAGAACGACATTGCCCTTAATAAACTGGGTAAAGCATTCCACGAAAAAAATGTAAAACGACGTTATGTGGCTTTAGCCTGGGGTAATTTTAAAGAAGATGAAGGAACAGTAACCACATTTATTGGCCGCGATGTGCGCGACCGAAAAAAAATGGCTGCCTATACCGACCCATCTAAAGGCAAAAATGCCATAACACATTATAAAGTAATTGAACGTTTTGCCCATGTAACACTTATTGAATGCCGGCTCGAAACGGGCCGCACACACCAAATACGTGTACACATGGCATATATAGGCCATCCGCTATTTAATGATGAAGTATACGGAGGCAATAAAATATTAAAGGGACAAGCCGTGGGCCGTTACGTGCAGTTTGTAGAGAACTGTTTCAGTTTAATACCGCGCCAGGCTTTACATGCCCAATCGTTAGGCTTTGTGCATCCTAAAACAGGTAAGGAAGTTTTCTTCGAATCGGAATTACCTGAAGATATGAAACTAGCTATTGAAAAGTGGAGAGCCTTTAGCCACCCTAATGCGTAAAGTTAGGGGCTGCTTTATTGCCAATTTTCTTAACTATTGGTCAAGCAATTTGAATAGTTCCTTCAGGTCAGGAGACAGAATTATTTCAGTTCTTCTGTTCATAGCCCTTCCTTCGTCGGTTCTATTATCGGCTACCGGGTAATATTTCGATCTGCCTGAAGCAATAATGGTATGCGGGTCAACACCATAATCAGCCGTTAGTATACGCACTATAGCCATTGACCTTGCAGTGCTAAGCGCCCAGTTGTCTTCGTATTTTCCGGTAATAGGCACAGTATCGGTATGTCCTTCTACATCTACAGTAATATCGTGGGTTTTATTTAGCACTTCGGCTACGGTTTGTAATGCCTCCTTGCCTTTAGGATCTACTATAGCACTACCCGATTTAAACAAAAGCTTCTCTTGCATTGATACATATATCTTTCCGTCTTTTACGGTTACGGTAAGTTCATCCGGTTTAAAATTAATGAGCGCATCGGCGATGGTCTTCTTCAGCTTATTCATCGTCTCACGTTGAGATTGAAGAAGATCTTCCATTGCCTTTAATCGTTTTGCCTGGTTCGCAATAGTCATATTCGAACTGGCTACTGTCGATTTAAAATCGGCATAAAGGCCGCCAAGTGAAGTCCTCAAATCCATTGTATCATTCTCAAGTCGCGATACCTGTGCATTACAATCTTTAAGTAAAGCATGCGTGTTAGAGCTATCGGTTTGTAAATGGCTCACGTGGTTTTGCGATGCTATTAATTTGCGTTTAGGTACACAGGCTGTAAATAACAGGCCAATAATAACTGCGAGGATCAAACTGTAGTTTTTCATTATCGATTTTATTTTGGTACAAAAATGCAATCACCTTCGAAGGAAAAGCATGTATAATACAGGCTATTACTTGTATTATTTTCAGAATCAAACAAAAAGCCACCCCTCAAAAAACCAATAAAAAAGCCTGCAACTTTATGTTGCAGGCTCGGTTCATTGTGCAGGACAATGTATTTACTTACTCATTGGCTTTACCCCCATGCTTAAGCACTTTGGCTTCTGCATAAAATATAATCTCCTCTGCAATATTTTTAAGGTGATCGCCGGTACGTTCAAGCATTTTCATAATGCTTAATAGCGGTATAGCTTGCGAAAGGTTTTCAGGCGACATCTTGGCAAATTCCTCCGCAACACTAACGCCATTATTGGTAATGGCATCCACAATTTTATCTTTGGTAAATACTTCCCTGGCAATTAGGGTGTCTTCTTTCTGGTAGGCCTGGGCCACGCAGTTAAACATTTCAATAGCTGTATCGAAAGCCTTTTTTGCTTCTATTTTTTCGAGCAACACTTTATCAAACCTAACTTTGGTATGCACCACCATACGCGAAATACCATCAGCAATATCTGCTATGCGTTCCAGGTTAGCATTCATTTTAAGTGCTGAAAGCACAAAACGAAGGTCGACTGCAACAGGAGTAAATAAAGCCAAAATAGTTTCGCAACGGCTGTCTATCTGCAATTCTTTTGCATTCACCAGTTTTTCGGTAGATGCAATTTCTTTAACCAACTCGGTGTTGTTTTCCAGCAATACTTCTTCAGCCTTCTGCAATTGCTTATGCACCAGGTCAAGCATTTGGTTCAACTCACCGCGTAAGAAATCTAATTCAGATTTAAGGTGTTCCATTGTTATTTTAAGTTTTTAAAGTTCATAAAGTTTTTAAAGTTCATAAAGCCCTTCCGCACTTTCTGCTTTATAACTATTAACTGGTTTTTTGTTTATAAAGCCCATTCATACTTTTTACTTTATGAACTTTATAAACTTTCAACTGTTTTTTATCCAAATCTTCCGGTAATGTAATTCTGTGTCTTTTCGTTCTTAGGGTTAGTAAATACTTTTTTGGTATCATCAAACTCGAGCAATTCGCCCAGGTAAAAGAAAGCAGTCATATCACTTATACGTGCTGCCTGTTGCATGTTGTGTGTAACAATTACCAGGGTATAATTACCCTTCAGTTCATATAATAAATCTTCAATCTTAGCGGTAGATAAAGGGTCGAGTGCCGAAGTAGGCTCGTCGAGCAAAATAACTTCCGGTTTCATAGCTACGGTACGAGCCAAACATAACCTTTGCTGCTGCCCACCCGAAAGTGATGTTGCACGGTTGTTTAATTTATCTTTCACTTCATCCCACAGTGCCACTTTGCGCAATGCGTCTTCCACAATAGCATCCTTCTCTGCTTTTTTTAGCTTAAGCCCATTCAGAGTAAAACCAGCTATAACGTTCTCATAAATGCTCATGGTAGGAAAAGGGTTCGGCCTTTGAAACACCATACCTACTTTCCTTCTCAGTGTCATGGCATCCATTTGATACACATCTTCGTAATGAAGGCGTATTTTACCCTGCACTGTAGCTTCAGGGTTCAATTCGTGCATACGATTAATGCAACGCAAAAACGTTGTTTTACCGCATCCCGAAGGGCCCATAAAAGCTGTTACCTTCTTTTCCGGAATATCAATGTTGATATTTTTCAATATCTGGTTGGTTCCGAAAGAAGCGCACAGGTTTTCTGTTCTTAAAATTGTACCTTCCATCTGCTCTCAAAAAATTTAACAATAACGTTAAGTATAATCACAAAACCTACCAATATTACCGAGCCACCCCAAGCTATACGATGCCAGTCTTCGTAAGGGCTACTGCCATAGTTAAAAATTACCATAGGCAAACTGTTCACCGGTTTTAAAATATTAAAGCTAAGGTATGGGTTACCAAATGCAGTAAATAATAACGGAGCAACTTCACCCGCTACACGGGCAATACCTAACATACATCCGCTAAAAATGCCGCCAATACCGGTAGGCAATAATATTTTCATAGTCGATTTTAAGTCAGAAGCACCTAGTGCCAGCGCGGCTTCTTTTAATGTATTAGGTATTAATACCAATGTCTCTTCTGTATTTTTTATAACCGGAGGCAACATCATAATAGCTAATGCTATACTACCCGATAGTGCTGAAAATATACCCAGTGGCTTAACCACCCACACGTAAACCACCATACCCACTACAATAGAAGGTACGCCTTGTAACACATCAACCGCAATACTTACACGGTCGGCTGCAGGCTTGCCTCTTTTTTCGGCTAAAAATATACCTACTGCAATACCTAATGGTATTGCAATTAATGCAGCAATACTAACTACCATTAAACTACCTACCATGGCATTTAACACACCTCCACCGCTTTCGCCAACAGGCTTAGGCATTTGGCTGAACAAGGACCAGTTTAAACAAGGAATACCCTTTTGAAATATATAGAACAATATAATTAGTACTACTGCCAAACAGGTAAAGGTTAAGCCATACACAATGTATTTAAACATAGTGTCTTTAAACTTCCTTCTCTTAATTCCGGCTATTTCTATCGTTGTCATGCTTTAACCGTATATCTTCTTATTACTACTCTACCTAATAAATTTATAATGGTGGTAACTACAAATAACAATAAGCCAATTTCTACCAGCGATGCTGAATAAACCGAACCTACCGCTTCGTTAAATTCATTGGCAATTAAACTGGCCATGGTATTTGACGGGCTGAAAATGCTTGTAGGCAATTTTGGCGAGTTACCAATTAATACCGTTACTGCCATAGTTTCGCCCAAGGCACGGCCTAGCGATAAAAGAAACCCTGCGGAAATACCGGAGATATTGGCAGGCAAAATAACTTTCATAATAACTTCAGTACGGGTGCAGCCAAGTGCGTAAGCAGCTTCTTTTAGCTGTATAGGTGTCATACTTATTACCTGCCTTATAAGCGAAACAGAATATGGTATAAGCATTATAGAAAGTACGATAGATGCTGAAAATATGCCAAGCCCTGCAGCAGGAACATGCAATTTTATTTCGAGTGCACGAACCAGGGGCGCCACTGTAAACAAACCCCAAAAGCCATATACAACAGATGGTATGGCGGCTAGCAGTTCAATAACGTTACGGAATATATTCGGAATAATACCTTTAGGAAAATACTCACCTAAAAAAAGTGCGGCAGCAATTGAGAACGGGGCCGATATCAATAGCGCCAAAAAAGATGTTATAAGGGTACCGATTAAAAATGGCAGCATGCCATAATTGTCGTTTACCGGATCCCAGGTTTTGCCCCACAAAAAAGAAAGGCCATTGGCCTTTATAGCAGGAAATGATGAAACAAGAAGGGTGATGAAGAAGCCAGCGAGCAAAATCATAACAAAAATAGCTGAGCCATTAATGGACTTCAGGAATATTTTGTTCTTTATGATCTTACTATTGCTCATTCCCCCTTTTAAGCTGTAATAATACTAATTTCTTTGCGATAAAAAGGGAGCGCCCGCCAGGCTCTCCCCTTACCAAAACACAACCTCACACAAAAAGAACGGTAGCGGGCGTGAAGCTTTTCAATAAATACTATTGAAGAATAGGCTGATTATCGTAGGTAACAGATTTTAACACTGCTTCTGCTGCTGCAACTGCCTTTGTAGGAAGCGGAGCATAGTTAAGCGCGTTACAATCTTTTTGTCCGTCGTGTATCATCCACCATAATTCCTTTACAAGGTTGGTAGCTTTTTCTTTGCTACGGTTGTCATATTTCTGCTCTTTGTAAAGTAATATCCAGGTAAAGCTACTGATAGGATAAGCCTGGTCAACTGTTGAGTTGGCAATGCTTATACGTGTATCGGCAGGTATATCGCCATTAGCGCAAAGGCTGGTAGACTCTAATGAAGGCTTAACAAAATTGCCTGCTGCATTCTTTAAAGAAGCAAAAGACATTTGGTTTTGTAATGCATAGGTTAATTCTACATAACCAATAGCACCCGGAGTTTGTTTAATAACACCCGCAACACCTTCGTTACCCTTTCCACCTAAACCTACAGGCCAGTTTGGTGATTTTCCAACACCCACTTTCGATTTCCAGTCAGCATTAACCTTAGAAAGGTAATCGGTGAAAATGTAAGAAGTACCACTACCATCAGACCTGTGAGCTACAGTAATATCAGTAGCAGGAAGGTCAACACCAGCGTTCTCAGCTTTGATCTTATCATCATTCCATTTGGTAATGGTGCCTAAAAAGATTCCTGCTAAAAGATCAGGAGTTAACTTAAGTTCTGGGCTACCAGGCAAATTGTAACTAACAACAACTGCACCAAGGCAGGTTGGGAACTGAACTACAGGAGCCGGAGCTTTGGTCATATCATCATCGCTTAAAAAAGCATCAGATGCACCAAAATCAACGGTTTTGCTCATTAATTGCTTAATACCACCACCCGAACCAATAGATTGGTAGTTGGTTTGTGTACCTGCGTTAGCTGCGCTATAATCGCTGAACATTTTTGAATAGATTGGGTAACCAAAGGTTGAACCCGCGCCTAATAACTGCTTATCAGCCGCGTTATCGCCACCGGTTGAGTTACATGCAACAAGGCCTAAACCCACTACTGCAACAACTGCCAGGTGTTTTAATTTTAAAGTTGTGTTTTTCATTTGTTATTTATTTATTATCAATTAATTACTGTTCTTAAACCAAAATAGGGTTAAGGAATACCTTAACCCTATCCCGGAGGATATCAAGATACGATTAAAATGCGTATAAGAAAGTAAGACGATAAAGCATGTAGTTATCACTCTTTAAAGCATCAGAACCTATTGCATTGTTAATTTGGTAGAACCAGATGTTAGGCATGAAGTGAACCTTTTTATCGTTGGTTGGAGACCAGTCTAAACCAGCGGTCATAAAGTTCTCTTTGAATGTACTACCACCAATGTTCGAAAACTGGCTCTTGAAAGCTTCGCCTGTTGTGTTGCTATAAACTGCATCAGGAGTGTACATATCGAATCTTGCAAAAATATTAAGCCTGTTTTGAATGATGGTACCATGTGCAAATATTGAAACACCTGTTTGCATTGCGGTAACTGTATCATTACTCTTAGGAGTTGCCTTATAGCTTTCTAATTCGCCGTTAGTCATACTTTGGGTAAACCATTCAGCACCAATACCAAACCATTGGCTGTTATATACAGCATAGAACTTTAATGTTTGAACTGCTTCTGAAAGGTGAGATGAAGAACCATCTGTTGCGCTAACGTTAAGGTTATTACCATAGTTAATATAGTCAGTATAAGCACCTACTGTTAATGCACCATTAAGGGTATTAACATATACATTAGCCCTGAATTTCTTATCCTTATCGGTAGTTGTGTTGAAAGGATTAAGAGCAACTGAAGGGTTACCACCACTTAAACTTGTAGCTGTTCCTGTAAAGCCTGCAACAGGATTGTTACCCGAGTTGTCGCCAATCATTGCACTATAGCCAATGAATGTAGGTAATATTGTTGAGTCAGCCGGAGTGCTGTGCCAAAGTTTACCTTCTAAAGTAATGCCCATATCCGATGAACCGTCAACACCATGCATATCCATAATGGTCTTTTCAATTGAACGGTAACCCATTAAAGGCTCAGTATTGTATGCATTTGCAAAAGAGTTGGTAGCTTGTTGACCAATCTTGAGATCGCTACCTTTAAAAATATTCTTCCATTTAAAGTACATATACTTTAAGTACACTGTCCTGTTATCACTAACATCTTGGTCACCTTCGTAAGCCAATAATGCATAAGCTGAAAACTTGTCGTTTATCTTTTGGGTATAACCTAAGTATGCACGACGGATTTCAAAAGCATTAGGATTAGAAGCCTGGTGAGCAGCTCCTAAACCTTTATATTGTTGTTTAGAACCTCTGCCTGCTGAATCGCCATGTGCCATATACGCGTAGTCGCCAAAAGCATAGCCCCATAAGCCACTTCCGCCTGGCATAGCAGAACCTGCACCATTGGTAATTTCTGATACAGCGTTAGAACTTAAT
>JABDHI010000074.1 GCA_013285655.1 Bacteroidota bacterium | reverse complement strand
AGATTTTGCAAAAGCAGAAACGATAGATAATGGCAAACCGTTGTGGTTATCGCGTTCGGTAGATATACCGCGTGCAGTTAGTAACCTGCGTTTTTTTGCAACTGCATCTTTGCATTTTGCGTCCGAGTCGCATAACATGGACGGCCATGCAATTAATTATACTCTTCGCGATCCTATTGGTATTGCCGGTTGTATATCACCCTGGAATTTACCACTCTATTTATTTACCTGGAAGATAGCACCTGCACTTGCTGCGGGTAATTGCGTAGTTTCAAAACCATCTGAAATTACACCAATGACTGCCTTTATGTTATCTCAGCTTTGTGTCGAAATTGGTTTCCCTAAAGGTGTGTTTAATATTGTACATGGCCTCGGACCTAAGGTTGGCAGCGCCATTGTTTCACATCCTGAGATCAAAGCCGTATCGTTTACGGGTGGTACAAGAACAGGCGCCGAAATTGCACGTGTGGCTGCACCTATGTTCAAAAAACTTTCTTTGGAACTGGGTGGCAAAAACCCGGTATTAATATTTGCCGATTGCGATTGGGATAAAATGATGAAGACCACTATCACATCATCATTCACTAATCAGGGCGAAATATGTTTGTGTGGTTCACGAATTTTAGTGGAGAAAAACGTGTATGAAAAATTCAAGAAAGAGTTTGTGGAAAAAGTGAAGGCCATGAAAGTAGGCCCGCCAATGGAAGACAGCAGCAGGTTGGGGGCCATTGTTTCAAAACTGCATTTTGATAAGATACTTTCATATATAGAACTTGCAAAGCAAGAAGGTGGAAAAATTCTATGTGGCGGCAATACAGTTAAATTATCCGGTGAAGAAAAAGATGGTTGGTATATTGAGCCAACTGTTATTGAAGGGTTGCCTTACAACTGTCGCACCAATATGGAAGAAATATTTGGCCCTGTGGTTACCATTATGCCATTTGAAACAGAAGAAGAAGCACTGCAATATGCCAACGCTACAGAATATGGACTTACATCTATATTATGGACAGAAAATTTAACCCGTACACATAAATTATCTGCGGCATTACGTTCGGGTATTGTATGGGTTAATTGTTGGTTATTGAGAGACCTGCGTACACCATTTGGTGGTAGCAAAAGTTCGGGTGTAGGGCGCGAAGGCGGTTGGGAAGCCATGCGTTTTTTCACAGAACCTAAAAACGTTTGCATTAAATTGTAAAAACTGATTTTCGTCATAAAACTTTGATATTCAGCATCTATTATTTATACTTGTAGTGATATTATTCGTCGAATCACTAACAATCGCTACAGGATTGAGCAAGAGGAGTTCAAATTTTATTAATGCACTAATTGCTATTGTTTCAATAGCAGGAAGTGTTGTTTACCTCAGTAGGACACTACCAGGCTACTTTGAAGAATTGCAATGTTCAAACTGTGGCGCTGCCAGAGATATGTCGTTTATGCATTATTGGTATCGCTGGACCTTATGTATATTATCGATTGTTGCGGGTGTACGCCTCATCAAAAATATGACAGGTACCCGACGTCTGTATTACACAATATTCATTGGTGTAATATTTGTAGCTGTGCACGACCTGATTAAAGAGCTATCTGTTTTAAGCACTGCTGATATAATTATGTATACCGTATTGCCTTTGGCCATTTCAGTAATTGGTTTTATTTATTTTAAAACCTTTTACTTATCCTCTTTAAAAAGAAGTTAGAGTTTTATTTTAGGCAG
This sequence comes from Bacteroidota bacterium, assembly GCA_013285655.1. Taxonomy (GTDB): domain Bacteria; phylum Bacteroidota; class Bacteroidia; order JABEUT01; family JABEUT01; genus JABEUT01. The sequence goes on along the minus strand of JABDHI010000074.1, from coordinate 6,867 downwards.
CACAAAAGCAATTAACTGCTTTAGGCATTCTTCGTAAGTAGACTTCCCTGCATCAATTACCAAGTCTGCATTTTTTGGTTCTTCAAAAGGAGCTGATATTCCTGTAAAATCCTTTATCTCTCCTTTGCGCGCTTTCGCATAAAGGCCTTTTGTATCTCGTTTCTCACAAACTTCAAGCGGAGTATTTACATACACCAAATTAAAGTCAGCAGGACCAATAATGTTTTTCGCCAACAGTCGTAGTTCTTCCGTAGGGCTCACAAAAGAGTTTATAGTTATTACGCCGCTGCTTGCAAATAGTTTTGATACTTCAGCTATGCGCCTTATATTTTCGTGCCTGTCTTTTTCTGAAAAGCCGAGATCACTATTAATGCCCGTTCTTACATTATCGCCATCCAGCAAATACGCCAAGTGGCCATTATCGTGCAAATATTTTTCTAAGCCAATAGCCAAAGTTGTTTTACCTGAACCTGATAGGCCGGTCATCCAAATAACAATACCACGCTGTTTAAGAAGAAGCTCTTTATTCTTCCTGTCTACTACTTTATCGAATATTGGGAATACGTTATTTGCTCCCTGCTGCGGCATCTTTGGTTGCTGTTTTTGCAGGCCATGCATTGTTGGTACGATCCATATCAGGCATTACGTTATCAGGGTCGATAGTTACTGACACTATTGGACTGGTAGAAGCATAGTGGAATGTCCATTTAGCACCCGCTTGCCATATTTCAGCCGGTAATGTAACTCGGCCCGATTGTCCGTTCGATTCCTTTACTTCAACAATTACGGGCATTACCATTTGCCTTAAGTTCTTCACGGTTATATCTACACCTTTCGAACCTTGCGTAGTATCCCCACCGGCATACTTTACATCGCTAACCGATTGGTCGAGTGTGTATCCTTTGTAGAACCACTCTTTCCAGAACCAAGTAAGGTCTTCACCTACTCCATCATTCATGCTGCGGAAGAAATCCTTTGGGGTTGGATGTTTAAATGCCCACAGGCTTGTATAATTACGGAAAGCATAATCAAAACGCTTTGGGCCAACTATATATTCACGCAACATATATAAAGCAAATGCAGGCTTATAATAACAAAGCATACCAATTTCGCGGGTCGACATAGCATCTTCAACCGTCATTATTGCGCTGGTATCACGTTTCATAAAGTTAATAATAGGGTCAACTGTTTCAGGCTTGTTGTATTCACCTTTGTTAAAATTCTGTCCCGAATAAATATTAATGAATGTGTTGAAGCCTTCATCCATCCATGCATATTTACGTTCGTTAGAACCTACAAGCATTGGGTACCAGTTATGGCCAAATTCGTGGGTAATAACAAAGAACAATTGCGATTTGATAGATTTCCATGAACAGAAAACAATGCCCGGATATTCCATACCACGAACATTACCTGCTACGTTAGATGCAACCGGGTAAGGGAATTCAAAATAGGTATTTGAATAAAACTCAATAGAACCCTTTACATATTCGGTTGCTCTGCCCCATGCAGTATCAGCCGCACTTTCAGCCGGATAAAACGACATTGCCAAACATTTTTTACCGCTTGGCAAATTAATACGTGCAGCATCCCAAATAAACGCATTTGAACATGACCAGCTTGCATCGCGGGTATTATTGATCTTGTAATGCCAGGTAAGGTTGCCCGATGATTTAGGACGAGAACTTGTTTTACCAATTTCATCAGCACCTACTATAAATACACGGGCATCACTTCCCTTTGCTTTGTTAAGTCTGTCAACCTCAGTAGTAGTAAGTACTTCAGTTGGGTTCTGCAGTTCGCCCGAACCAGCTACTATCATATTAGCTGGAACCGTAACGGTAAAATCTATGTTACCATATTCCAAATAAAACTCCGATGCACCTAAATAGGGCTCAGTGTTCCATCCTTTCACTTCATCGTACACACACATACGTGGGTACCATTGTGCTATTTCATATATCCTTCCGTTCTTGGTCTCAGTCCTTCCCATACGATCTGATCCGTCAGGCGGAACTAAGAAACTGTAAGCTATCTTTATTGTAACCGTTCCTTTAGCTTTTAAAGGTGATTTAAGCCTTAACTGCATACGGGTATCAGTAATTACATATTCAGGAGTAGTAGAAACTTTATCGGCACCGGTTACTGAAACAGAGCTAATACTATCGCCTCCCTGAAACTCAACATTGCCAAAACGACCACCACCAATTGGTGTTTTATAATGGCCTCTTGATGTTGGAGTAAATAAATTTTGGTCGAGTTGCAACCACAGGTATTTTAATTCGTCAGGGCTATTGTTGGTGTAGGTAATTTCTACGGTTCCGGCAATTTGCTTCTTAGCAGTATCTAATGTTACTGCAATTTTATAGTCGGCATGGTTTTGCCAGTAACTAGGGCCAGGGGCTCCACTTGCACTGCGGTATGGTGTACCGGGTTCATCTAAAAATGTAGGGTCGAAAGCCTGGTGAGCATCGTAATAACCACCTTGAGCATTACATACCTGGAAGCTCATCATTAAAGAAAGAGCTGCAATTGCCGATACTATTTTCATAAAGGGATTGTTTAGAGAACGACGAAAATAGCAAAAATCCCATTTATTGGGCTTATTAGACAGAAGAGCTACTGTGTAATGTACTGGTTACTAGGTCAATTAACCGACATTATTCACCACTTAATCTATAACTTTAAGCTCTATTGCGCATCTCCTGCACCCATATCAGGGCCCATGTCAATATTGTTGTTCTTCTTCTTAAATAAGGTCAAATCGGTTTGACCGAACTTATAACTAAGTGTAAACTGGAAGAAGTGAGGATCTCTGCGACGTGAATTTGTCTCGGTATATAATGGAACGCCTAATGGATTAGTCGCAGTCATAGTGCTACCCTGCACAGAAGTGCCAAAAATATCTTTCACACTAAAAGTCATCGATAGCTTACTCTTAAAGAAATCCTTTTTAATTGCTCCATCAAGTGAGTAATTAGGGTCAATATAGCCGCTGGCAGATGGGGTAATACCACCACCCATGCCTCCGCCCATACCCATGCCACCACCGCCCCAACGGCCACCGCCGCTACCACCGGGTGGTACTTCAGCTTTCGATAAGTAGTTGCCATTGAACTGCAGACTGAAATTCTTAGGTAACTTAAAGGTCAAATTAAGTTTTGCAAAATAGCTCAGGAATTTTTTTGCAGTATCAGGTATTCCTAAATTAGTTGCATTGATAGATGACTCAAAGAAGTTGATGTTACCCGTAATATCTAACCAGCTACCAATGGAGTTTTGTGAAGTAAGCTCTAAGCCTTCTGAATACGCATAGTTAGCATTTTCGTAAGTGCTGAAATATTGTATCTGGTTTAATATCGGGTTATTCTGAAATGAATCTAGCTGAGTTGTAATAATGTTATAAGTGATCTTATAATATGCCGATAACAAAATATTATTCCGCTTATCAAAATTCTTTATGAGGTTCAACTCGAACGAATGCATATAACTAGGCTTCAGGTTAGGGTTACCGGTTTGTATGTTGGTCGAGTTAGAGTAATTATTAATCACCAGTTGACTAAAATTAGGACGTGTAATGTGCGTTGTATAACTCAATTGCAAGTCTGCATTCTCGGTTAAATGATAAGTTGCAAAAGCGCTTGGGAAGAAAAACAACAGCGATTGTGGTGCAAGCTTCAAAGTGTCTAAAGAAGTTGCAACCTGGCCACTATAAAAAGACTGTTCTACCCTAACTGCAGCCTGCGCGCTTAACAGAGCGCTAAAATCATGGCTATAACTAACATAGCCTGCATACACTTGTTGGTTATAATTGGTAGTGTTGCTTTCGCCGGGTATTTCTCCGTAGTTAAGAAGCGTTATGTCACTCACACTATGTACATTATTAATAGTAGCCATAGCGCCTGCATCAAGCTTAGTTTTTTTCGAAAGTGGATCTGTAAAATCGAACTTACCTACATAATACCCACTATTACCATTACTGGTTTGCTGCTCATCAATTCTGGATATTTCAGAACCCGAAGCATTATAGTTCAAAATATCATATGTTCCGTTACCTGTAGTACTGCCTTCATTAGCCGTTATACTTGTAGTGAAATTTTCTTCGTCTTTCGGGTAAAGATGCTTGAACAAAACAGATGCACCTACGTTATTAAACACACGCGGCGAATTTGAATACTCAACAGTACTTGAATTGGTTGATGGATTTGATCCATGCATTGTATCGGTAGTAGTGCGCAAAACATCTGAACTTGTAAAATTGCCGGTACCATATGTACCGCTAATAGTCAACGTATTTCGGTTATCAATAAAATAATCGAAACCTGCACGTGCAAAACCAAAATAACCATTCATTGTATTTGTATCATGCTGGTTAAGGTCTAAATACGGTGGAGGGTTACCTGTCTTATCAGTGCTATCGGCATTCTTCGTTTCGGTACCATACATTTTATGTTTTATCTGTTTATAAAACACATCGGCAAATACGTTTATCTTTTTCTGCCTCACATTAAGATCAAGTCCTGCCGTAAGCTTACCATATTCATCTACTCCGCCACGTACCATGCCGTTGTAACCCAATGCCTGGTTATGTTTCATAATAATATTTATAATTCCGCCGCCGCCAGCTGATGCATCATATTTTGCTGAAGGATTCGTGATCACTTCTATCTTGTCAATTTCATCTGCCGGTATTTGGTCGATGGTAAGTGTACTCGGCATACCATCTATATATATTTGTGGTGAAGAATTACGTAATGTTACATTACCATCAATGTCAACATTTACCGAAGGAATTGTTTTTAAAACATCTTCAGCCGTACCACCCGCATTGGTAATACTTTTACTAACATCAAATACGCGTTTATCTAATTTAATTTCCATTGGTGGAGGATCTCCGCTAACGGTAACTGTACCTAATTGATGCGAGGTAGAACTTAATTTTATATTTCCTAAGTCTTTATCTACAATATCTATCAATCCTTCTATCCCAGCCATTGGGTTGCTGTTATCGCCACCTTGAGCAGCCATCATCTTCTTCCTTTTCGCCATCATTTGGCTCAAGTCAAATGTAACAGTGCTGGTATAAACATTATACCCCATCGAACTTATTTGAAGGGTATATTTTATAGGCGTAAACATAGGTCCGGCTACAGGCAATTTCTCTAAACTAAACTCACCATTATCTCCGGTAAGCTGCCCCGCAATAACAACTGTCTTCATCGTTTTTGAAACCGAATCCCATTTAGGGCCCGTAAGTTGAACCGCAGCAAAAGGTATAACCTGCCCGGTAATGCTATCTACTACTTTACCGTAAAAGTGACCCGAGTTCATGGCACCCTTCATAGCACTGCCTCCGCCCGCACCACTAAACCCACCCATTTGGGCAGTAACGCTTAGCGTAAAAAATAAAAATACAACAAGACTAGCTAAGGAATACCGTTTCATATGGAGAATTTTGGGATGGCAAATTTACAAAGAATCGCGCTTCATGGGGCCACCATGCATATCCATCTGATGACCAATGTGTTTACTCATGTTTTGCATGAGGTCATCATACTTCTTTTTTTGATCGGGAGTACATAATTGCCGGATAGCTAATGAGCTTCTGAACATTTCCTTTTGCACTTCTACACGGTACACGCCAACCGAATCGGCATACATAAAGGCGTGAACACTATCAGGGGTATCGTTTGTCATGCATTTAAATATTTCCTTTTGCAACCTTCCTATCTGAGCCTGATATTTCTGCATTCTATCAGCATGATTGTGAAATATTTTATCTGCCTGTGCTTGCTGCTCGTCGGTAAAATCGAGTTGTTTGGTAAGAAACATACCACCTTTATCTGACATACCGCCATGCATTTCGCCCGGCATGTGATGCATCTTATTATTATGCCCTTTAATGTGCATCATCCACCAGCTTCCCAAAAAAGCCAGGTTAAGCAGAAGCATCACTATTAATATTGCGTTGGTAAGTCGGGTATTCATTTTAATAAATTCAATTATTTATTGTCATCTGCGTTACGGTTCCAGAAGCTCCCGTGAAAACCTCCATAATCTCCACGGTGAGCCTTGAAACCTCTGTGGAAGTTCCCAAAACTGCCATGCTCCCTTCCACGAAAGCCACAACGATACTCCATTCTGTGATGCCAGTGATGTGCCGAACAGTGTGCTACTGCAAAGAACAGGACATTAAAAACAATTAATATGATCAATAATATGTTGGTCAACTTAGGGTTATTCATGACTCTTGGTTATTTTATTGTTTAGCCAATCGGTATTTACATCTGCTACTGTATAATCATTAGCCAGGTCGTCGATGGTTGCTGTAACAGTAGGTGTTTGCGGAGCAGGAGACTCAAACACATATTTTATAGTATATGCATTTAAACATATAAGAATAAGAACGGCCGCAGCTTTTAGCAAAACAGATACCGATATAAACGGCTCCTCTTTTACTGCTTTTATACGCTGCATCGTTTTTTCAGTAAACTGTGCAGGAGCATTAATGGGGATAATGCCCCTGGCAGTTTCTAACGAGCGTTCAATCTCTCTTTCTATGTTGTTGTTCGTTTCCATATCCAAGTAATTAGACGATGCTACTTTTTAAAACTTGTGCTATTGTAATAATACTGATGCAATTTTTTTCGCAATGCCGCCCGTGCCCTGAATAACAACGCCTCCACCGACGATATGCTTACTGACATAGTTTCTGATATTTCCTTATAATTCATACCCTGCATTTCATACAGAACAAATGCAGTGTTTTGGTTCTCGGGTAAGGTATCAAGTGCAGCATAAAGTACTTTGGCGTGTTCCTTATTTTCTAATACTATACCCGGATGTTGAAAATTGCTCGGTATCTCA
>JABDHI010000073.1:8004-8602 GCA_013285655.1 Bacteroidota bacterium | reverse complement strand
ATATTACTGACACTATTACGGCGGATTTAATTCATCTTTATAATATTAGAAAAGCTTCTGACGGTACCGTAGCTTGGTGCCATATGTATAATATTGCGTTCCCTTTTTGTTATCTTATATTGGATAATACTTTTAGCCTATTCGCGCCTATGAAGATAGAAATTCAAAAACAAAAAAAAGGTGTGAGAATGATACCTAAGCAATAGAACTAATCCTGCTCTCTCTGCAACCAAGCCAATACCATTCTCAGTTTGCCCCACGATATTTCTGCAGGCACTCGTTCTCGTATTCCGGTTAGGGTTACTTTCTCTCCATCGGGTGTAAAATAGTTGGCAATATTTTGTGCCTCGCTCAAAGGCATTACTTCGTTTATCTGTATCAATCCGGCGCTTATAGCTTTCGCCAAATGCCCTTCAACCGTGCTTTCTACCAAGCTGCGTTCCTGGGCAATTTCTTTTACGCTCTTGCCAGTTTTTAATAAACGCAAAGTATCTTTTACGGTATCTGCCTTGTCAATCTTTTTAGGCTCTATGTTGTTCTCCTTACAATAGCCAAGTACCGTTTCCACTATCTCATCGGCATACTGGCGTATTTTATT
>JABDHI010000073.1:7521-7994 GCA_013285655.1 Bacteroidota bacterium | reverse complement strand
GCACTAACTCCTTTAATTGCTACTAACGATTCCCGGTCGCAAGGCAGGTTCTGGCATATTTTTTCTATTACACGGTCGCCAAATATTTTCGATGCTGTAACCCTGTTCTCTTTGGCATATCCTTTGCGTAATTCGTTAATGCGGTTGTATAGGTTAGGGTTGCCGGCGCCTTTATTAATAATACCTATAGGGTTATTGCCGAGGTACGATGTACGCATAGGCAGCATACCTGTTAACGGTTTCCTGTTGTTGTCTGCATAGGCTGTTAAGGCAAATCCATTTTTGCAGAAATCTATTTTCTTCAGTATCTCATTCACTATGGTATTCAACTCCACCAACGATTGGTCAATAGGGTTCGATACTTTCTTTGTCTTTATCTCGAATGGGTGTGCCGAAAGATCGATCTTCCATTTATTTATTTCTCTCGAAAAATAATTGGCAGCATCTTTTATCCTTTGTTGCAAAGCTTCGTT
>JABDHI010000073.1:5837-7511 GCA_013285655.1 Bacteroidota bacterium | reverse complement strand
CGTTGTCTTCCACAAAAGGGTTTTCGTTAAAAGCACCTTTCATATACTCCTTAAACTTAGCAGCAGTTGCCTCCAATGTTTTTTGGTGACTCTTCAGTTTGTGTAACCATTCAAAACAATCTAAGCCAATGTTTTCCCGGTTCTTTTCCATTACTGCCTCCAGGTCGCGCAGTTCAAAGAACCATGTCTTCCAGGTAAATATATTGGTCAGCTCTTTTTGTATAAATGTCTGCCTTGCTTCTTCAAAACGTTGCGCCAACCTGCCACTGTTTTGGTTACGCTCGGTCCACTCGGTAAGATTTTGGTGCGCACCCAAAAAACGTTGGTTAATATGCGATGTAAGCACCAATCCCTCTAACGAAGTACAACGGCTCAATGCTACATATACCTGTCCGTTTGCAAATGCATTTTCGGCATCGATAATTAATTTATCAAACGTAAGCCCCTGGCTTTTATGTATGGTAATAGCCCATGCCAAACGCAAGGGGTATTGCTTAAAGCTACCCAACTCTTCTTCTACTATCTGTTTGGTTTCACCATTCAGGCTGTAGTTCATATTCTTCCATTCATAAAGGCTCACAGCAATTTCCTCCACCTCGCCTTTGCATTGTACCTTTATGGTGTTGCTGTCTAAGTAAGTTATCGTCCCAATTTTCCCGTTGAAATATTTTCTTCCTTCGGTATCGTTCTTCAAAAACATAACCTGTGCACCTTCTTTCAGTTCAAGTTCCGGTTCGGCCGGGTAGGCATGTTCGGGGAAGTTTCCCGTTAGCTCCGCTCGGTATGTATATCTTCGTCCATCAAGCGCATTCAGCTTGCCCCGATTTATGGCATCGCTCTGGTGGTTATGCGTAGTAAGTGTAATATAGCCCGTATCATCAGGCACAAAATCTTTTCGGTATCGTGTGTTAAGGTCTTCAAAATGTTGCAGCGAAAGTTCGTTGTTCCTAACTCCATTCAGTATAGAAATAAACACATCATCTTGCTGGCGGAAAATAGTTTTCAGTTCTATCATCACCGGCACATGCTCTTGCAAAACCTTGCTATCGAAAAAGAAAATAGAAGGATAGTAGTTCTTTAAATACTCCCATTCATCGCGCTTTACCACAGGTGGTAACTGATATAAGTCGCCGATAAATAAAACCTGCACTCCGCCAAAAGGTTCGTAATAACGGCGACGTGTGCTGCGCAAAATAGTATCGATTGCATCTATGGTATGCGATGCTACCATACTTGTTTCATCAATTATCAGCAACTCCAGGTTGCGGAAAATATCGAGTTTGGTCTTGTTGTAATGTATTTGCGATAAAAGCGAATGGCTGTTAACGGCATCGGTCTGGTTAGCATCTCTCGATGGTACAAATGGCGCAAAGGGCAAATGAAAGAGTGAGTGCAGTGTAGCGCCACCTGCATTAATAGCAGCTACACCTGTAGGTGCAGCAACCACCATATTTTTTGTGCTGTTCTGCCGTAAGTATTTTAAAAAAGTGGTTTTGCCTGTACCTGCTTTACCGGTCAAAAAAATATTTTGGTTGGTCTCCGTTACAAACCTGTATGCTATCTCGAATTCCTCTGTCTGCTTAATTTCCATTACCTGCAAAGTTAGTTAGTTTTTAATTTAACACTACCGTCATTGCGAGGAACGAAGCAATCTCATTTTATGTCATTCTGAGC
>JABDHI010000073.1:3156-5827 GCA_013285655.1 Bacteroidota bacterium | reverse complement strand
ATTTGGGCGTTCCCCTCGTTCCTCGGGTCGGGCTATCCGCTCATACTCCTCTCCGCCAGCTGGCGGATGCGGGGTAACCGCTACTATCCCTAACGCGAAAACCCTAACGACTACGAAGTTTTGGCACGTGAGGTGAAGAGAGATGATAATAGGACCTGACACATAGATGCAGAGAACTGTGCCAACGGTGAAACCCTCATGAGTTCAATAATAAGTAAACATTTCACGAATAAAGCCAAGTAGAACAATGTATTGGCTTTTAGATTGCCCCGCCACAAATGGTCGGGATTGAAAACAACTTCGTTCCTCGCAATGAGTGAGCAACCTTAGTGAGATTTAATTCACCATTTACAATTCACCATTCACAATTGTTCCACTACCTTTGCGCACCGAATGGAAACAAGCCTACATACATTATCGCAAACGCCACAAACAGATTATTTGAAAGGCGGAATACTGCTTATTGATAAACCACTGGACTGGACATCGTTCGATGTGGTGAATAAAGTACGCAGGTCATTGTTGAGGAAGTTCAATAAAAAACTAAAAGTGGGCCATGCCGGTACACTCGATCCATTAGCAACAGGACTACTTATAATATGTACCGGTGCTTTTACTAAGCGCATTAACGAAGTACAAGATCAGGAGAAAGAATATACCGGAGTATTTGTACTGGGTGCTACCCGCCCATCGAGTGACAGAGAGACCGAAATAGATGCCACTTACCCAACCGAACATATTACCGAAGAATTGATACAACAGGTGGCTAAAACCTTTGTAGGTGAAATAGAACAAGTACCACCTGCCCATTCTGCCATAAAAGTTGATGGCAAACGTGCTTACGAAAGCGCCAGGAAGGGCGTGGATGTTAAAATGTCACCACGTATTGTATCAATTAGAGAGATGGAGGTGAAGCTGCTTGACGCTACCCACATGCACTTTAGGGTGGTATGTAGTAAAGGCACTTATATACGCTCTTTAGCACGAGATTTTGGCCTTGCGCTTAAAAGTGGGGCTTATTTAGACTCCTTAGTACGTACCCGAATAGGCGATTTCAGGCTTACACAGGCCATGACCATGGATGAAGTATACAATTTACTTGCTGTTGAAGAGGGTGCACAACCCCAATAGCCTACCAACAGGCTGTTTTGAAAATATTTGTTGACAAACGCACTTTGAAGTGTTATCTTTGCCGCCTTTTAAAACAGACCCTATACATATTAGACGATGAAATTATCAGAATTTAGCTTCAACTTACCCAAAGAATTAATAGCAGAATTTCCGAACGCACACCGCGATGAGGCACGCTTAATGGTGGTTCACCGCAAGACCGGAAAAATAGAACATAAGGTTTTTAAAGATGTACTTTCCTACTTTAACCCGCACGACGTACTTATACTGAACGATACCAAAGTGTTCCCTGCACGTTTATACGGTCGTAAAGAAAAAACCGGTGCTAAAATTGAAGTTTTCCTGTTAAGGGAATTGAACAAAGAAAGTTTCCTTTGGGATGTATTGGTTGACCCTGCACGTAAAATACGTATTGGTAACAAGCTTTACTTCGGTAAAGATGATGAGTTGGTTGCTGAGGTAATTGACAACACCACATCTCGTGGCAGAACTCTTCGTTTTTTATACGATGGCACCTATGATGAGTTTAAGAAATTAATTGAAGACCTGGGCGAAACCCCACTTCCTAAATATATTAAGAGAGAAGTAAAACCTTCGGACCGTGAACGTTACCAAACCGTTTATGCTAAGAACGAAGGTGCCGTTGCTGCTCCAACCGCTGGTTTGCACTTTAGCAAAGAGTTGTTGAAGCGTATTGAATTGAAGGGTGTAGAGTTTGCAAATATTACCTTACACGTTGGTTTAGGTACATTCCGCCCAATTGAGGTGGAAGACTTAAGCAAGCACAAAATGGATTCGGAACAAGTTACCATTACCGCACAAGCTGCTGCTATTGTCAATAAAGCAAAAGACGGCAAGAAAAAAGTTTGTGCTGTAGGTACAACTGTTATGCGTACCATAGAAACTTCAGTTTCAACCGACGGGCATTTGAAACCTTACGATGGCTGGACAAACAAGTTCATCTATCCTCCTTACGATTTCCGTTTGGCTAACTGCATGATCACAAACTTCCACGTACCGGGCTCAAGCCTGCTAATTATGGTTTGTGCATTTGGCGGTTACGACCTGATGATGAAAGCTTACAAGGAAGCCATAAAGAACAAGTATAAGTTCTTTTCGTATGGCGATGCAATGTTAATTCTGTAAAGCGGGTTGAAAAAAACTGTGCTAAACGGGTTCAGTAAGAAAAATTTTACTGAAATTTGCGCAGCTTTTAAAACAGAGGTGAACACAGGAGGTAAGAAAATCATTCTTTTTTCGGTTTTATAATGACAGAGATCAGCCATAAGCGTTATGTCATTATTGTAGGCGGAGGCAACGGAGCCCGCATGCACAGCCCTGTTCCCAAGCAGTTCATGAAACTCGACGGCAAGCCCGTTATCATGCACAGCATCAATAAATTTTTAGAGACCGATCCTTCCATTGAAATTATTCTCGTTTTGCCCGAAGACCATATTAAGTTTTGGGAAGTGATGTGCGCCGAATATGGTTTTAATAAACCTGTGAAAATTGCTTTGAGCGGCGAGACACGTTTCCATTC
>JABDHI010000073.1:0-3146 GCA_013285655.1 Bacteroidota bacterium | reverse complement strand
AGAATGGATTACAGTTTGTGGAAGACGATAATAGCGTTGTAGGTGTGCACGATGCAGTTCGCCCTTTGGTAAGCAGTAAAACCATATTGGCAGCTTTTAAAGCAGCTGAAATGTATGGCAATGCCGTGCCAGCTGTACCTATTAACGATTCCATACGCCAAATAGAAACGACACGCAGCATTGCGGTTGACCGTTCGCGCTATTGCGCCACACAAACTCCTCAGTGTTTCCGTACCGATATATTGAAAAGGGCCTATACTAAAGATTATCACTACACCTATACCGACGATGCTATGGTGGTAGAGGCTATGGGTGAGCACATTCACCTGGTGGATGGTAATGCCGAGAACCTGAAGATAACAGGGCCTAAAGACCTTATTATTGCTGAGGCTTTGATGAAAGCCGATACTCCGGTTTTTATACATTCTAAAATTTAACTACCTTTATAGGGTAAATGAGTACAACGGATAAAATAGCTCCGACCAATATTCGTCACCTGGAACTGGGTGAGATAAAGGAGTTTTTTGTCTCGAAAGGCGAATCGGCTTTCCGTGCCACACAGGTTTATGAATGGTTGTGGAAACGTTCGGTACACTCATTCGACGATATGAGCAACCTGTCGAAGACTACCCGTGAATTACTGAAAGAGAATTTTGTAATAAACGGCGTTGAGATAGACCTGATGCAAAAGAGCGGCGACGGCACTATTAAGAATGCTTTTAAATTATACGATGGTAAGAAAGTAGAAGGTGTATTGATACCTGCCGAAACACGCATGACCGCCTGCGTATCATCGCAAGTGGGTTGTAGCCTTGAATGTAAATTTTGTGCTACGGGCAAACTAAAACGCGAACGCAATTTAGGTGCCGACGAAATTTACGACGAGGTGGTGTTTATACAAAGGCAGGCTTTGGAACACTTTAAGCAGCCTTTATCGAATATTGTATATATGGGTATGGGCGAGCCTTTGCTGAACTATGCCAACGTAATGGGTTCTATAGAAAAGATAACATCGCCACAAGGGCTCAATCTGGCTTCGCACCGTATTACGGTTTCAACCGCAGGTGTGGCCAAGATGATAAAGAAACTGGGCGACGACCAGGTGAAATTCAATTTGGCATTATCGTTACACGCTGCTACCGATGAGAAGCGCAACCAGATAATGAATATTAATGAAAGCAATCCTTTAAAGGAAGTTGCTGAGGCATTACAATATTTTTATAAAAAAACGGGTACACAGGTTACATACGAATACATCGTATTTAAAAACTTTAACGACTCACCACAAGACGCTTATCACTTGGCTGAGTTTTGTAAAGTAGTACCAAGTAAGGTAAACCTGATAGAATATAACCCGATAGGCGAGAGCCGTTTTGAACAAACCGATCCGGACAGGCTACAAATGTTCGTTAAATTTTTACGTGGACGTAAAATAGTGGTGAACGTGCGTCACAGCCGTGGTAAAGATATTGATGCCGCCTGCGGACAACTTGCCAATAAGGTTCTTAAAGAAGCAGTACTGCGTTAAGAATTTCCGTTAGGGCGCTTAAGGTTGAAGGTAAATACCGAGCCTGCGCCCTCGGTACTCATTACATTTATAGTTTGATGGTGGGCTTCTAAAATGTGCTTTACAATAGATAAGCCAAGTCCTGTTCCGCCTTGCTCGCGCGAACGGCTTTTATCAACCCTATAAAAACGTTCGAAAAGGCGTGGTAAGTGTTCGGCACTGATGCCAATGCCATTATCACCAACTTCAATAGTAACTACATCGCCACTATTCTTAATACGTATGCGGGTTTCACCATCCTTCTTACCATAACGTATAGAATTAACAACCAAGTTCAGCAATACCTGGCGTATACGGAAACGGTCACCCATTACGAGCATCTTTTCATTTTCAGCCTGCAAGTCGAATTTTATATTCTTCTTTTCGGCGTTCATCTCTTCTGATTCCAACACTTCTTTCGAAAGTTCTACAATATCAAAAGGCTCAATTTCGGCGGTAATTTCCCGTGACTCTAATTGAGATATGGTATCCAGATCTTCTAAAATACGGATAAGGCGTTCAATACTGCCTTCGGTCCGTTTGAGATATCTTTTCGAAAGTTCAGCGTCATAAACCTCATTGTCTGCAAGGGTAGAAATATAGCCCTGCATATGGAATAGTGGGGTTTTCATTTCGTGTGATACGTTACCCAAGAATTCTCTTCTGTGCCTTTCCAGCTTTTCAATCTTCTCTAATTCTTCTTTACGCTCTTCTAAAAGTTTGTAAAGTTTTTTCTCCAGATCTTTAAGCGATACCGTATCAGAATTGGTTTCGCGCTTAAGCAGGTTCTTAATTTTTTTAAGCCTTAACCCAACTACTATATAGTATAGGGTATACACTACGGCCACACAAACCAGGAAAATAATTACCAGCGATGTATTGGCAGTAAGCGCAGGGTAAAAGATATTAATACCCAGTAATACTGCGGTAACTATCAGGGCTGCACCAAGGGCTATTATAAAGGATTCTCTTTTCAGAAACTTGGGTGTTAAAACTCGAATTTATAACCAATTCCTTTCAATGTCTTTATCTTATCATCGCCCAATTTCTGGCGAAGTTTGCGAATATGCACGTCAATGGTTCGGTCGCCCACAACTACATCTTCTCCCCATATTTTGTGCAATATATCTTCGCGGCTGAACACCTTGCCCGGTTTAGAAGCCAGTAACGATATCAGTTCGAACTCTTTTTTAGGTAATGAAAGTTGTTCATCGCCTAATGAAACACTGTAACTTTCTTTATTGATCTTAATGCCACCACCCACATCAACAATACCCGTAGGCCCGTCAGGGTTGGTGCGGCGTCTTAACAAAGCATGTATACGGCTGATCAAAACCCTTGGCTTAAGCGGTTTTGAAATATAATCGTCTGCTCCTGCATCTAAACCTGCTATTTGAGAGTAATCTTCGGTACGGGCAGTTAAGAATACAATAAGTGCATTCTTAGTCTCAGGTGAAGAGCGGAGTTCTTTACAAGCTTCAATGCCATCCATTTCAGGCATCATCACGTCTAATATAATAAGGTTAGGAAGCACCTTTTTTGCAATCTGTATGGCGCTTTTACCATCCGATGCAGTAAAAACCTCGTATCCTTCCTTTTT
>JABDHI010000072.1 GCA_013285655.1 Bacteroidota bacterium | reverse complement strand
CGGAATTTTAGTCGACTGTGGCGACTGATGGTTGAACAAACTCAGGAACTCGGCCCCCGAACTATCCACTTCCGTAAAACCATTCATAATTACTTCGTCCGGTTCAACCCCAATATCAAGTACCGACCATTGTGCAAAATCCTGTATAGAAGATAAGTATGAATGAAAATCTTTATTTGCAAATGGCTCGGTCGCGTTATATAGCGATTGATAATTGATGAACAGTTGTGCCATAGGTTGCCCGCCTGATGCGTTCAGCACCTTCATAAAATGGCTGTTATTCATCAGCGATATACCCGATTCCATTTGCCTGAGTGATTCCTGAACGAGTTCGCTTTTTAATGAACCAATGAATATTCCTTTGTTAACTGCGTAATAAAAATCACTTCTGCCCGGTTGCTTCAGGCAGTATTCCGCAATTCCATCATACTGGCTCTGTGTAATAGAACCTTTCTGGCCCAGCTTTTGCATGTAAATATCTAACGCGGCTTCGTCGGCAGCATTTGGCATTGAGCAAATAAACAGGTAATCGAAATGTTCCTGTCCGTTTTTATGTGCTGATATAAATATGGGCTCAACCTCTGCAATTGAATGTACCCGAGGGTCGCCACTCATCAATGTATCTAAATATTGGATATTGCTATTCAAATCGTTAACCCAATCGGTAGCGAGCATATCCTTCCAAATCAGGTTAGTCTTTGAAATACCTTTCCATAAAGGATAATTCTTTCGACTCTCAAATACAAACGAAGCATCAATGGGTATAGCAGTAATGGCAGTATTAACAGGCACTTCTTCTTTTCGCAGGTGCATAAACTCGTATACTACACCGGCCATTAAAAAAAGCACAACTATTAAAATCGATATTCTTTTCTTCATAACCTTAATGCTGGTGGAACAGATCCCATTTAACTAATTGAAAACTATGCCTGTGGTGTTCTGTTGCTCCGTGTTTTTCTATAGCCTCACGGTGGCTTTCGGTGCCATAGCCTTTATTATTGAGCCATCCGTAGCGCGGGTCCTTTTCGTGCAGCTGATTCATATAATCGTCGCGGTACGTTTTTGCAAGTACAGATGCCGCTGCAATAGATGCAAATTTAGCATCGCCTTTTATAATGCACTGATGAGGTATGCCTTTATATTCTTTAAAACGATTCCCATCTATTAACAATGATTCCGGCTTTTGTTGGAGTTTATCAATGGCCCTATGCATAGCCAGGAATGAAGCATTCAGAATATTGATCTCATCAATTTCTTTACTGCTCACCTCGCCAACAGCATGAGCAATGGCTTCTTTTTCTATTATTTCCCTTAGCTTATATCTGTTGGCCTCCGTTACTTTTTTCGAATCATTCAGCAATGGGTGATGAAAATCTTTCGGCAATATTACAGCAGCTGCAAATACTGAACCGGCCAGGCAACCACGCCCTGCCTCGTCGCAGCCTGCTTCAACTATAGTTTTATGTAAATATGCTTTTAACGACATTCTGCTAATGTTTTTTCCATGGCTCCCCAGGTAAGGTTAGCGGTTCTATCCCAGGTAAATATGTTTTTTCTAAGCTTCGCTTTTTCAATCAAATCATTTCTTACCGCTCCATCTTTCAACACCTTAAGCATAGCATCAGCAATCGAATCAACCGAGAAAGGATCTATCAGTAAAGCTGCATTGCCAGCCACTTCGGGCATGGATGTAGTGTTTGATGTAATTACAGGCACCTCGCATTGCATAGCCTCCACAATTGGTATTCCAAAACCTTCGAAGTAAGAAATATAAGCCATAGCAAAGGCTGCTCCAACTACTTTACATAATTCATCCACTTCTAAGCGTCCTGTAAAAACCACGTCTTGTTTATACTTCATTTGCTCATATACACTCATCATCTCGCTGTTCTTAAAATAAGCAGGGCCTACCAATAACAACTTAATATCCGATGAAGCGCTTTCTTTCATTTTATCGAAAGCCTGTAATAACCTTTTTACATTTTTGCGTGGATGTAATGCGCTTACGTATACAAAATAATCTTGGCCATCGCTATACTTCTGCTTTACAATTTTCTTTTCTTCGCCGTTTAGCTTTCGGTATGCTTCATCAGCCCCGTTATATACCACATCAATTTTCGAAGGGTTAATGTGATAGTTCTTAATGATATCCTGTTTTGAATATTCAGAAACCGTTAGTATGTGCTTGGCCTTAGCCATAAACTTCGGGTAGTAATGCTTGTAATACCACAACGCCATTTTAGGCAAGTCTTCAGGGTAATAGATATAGTTTATATCGTGCATTACCGATATGGAAGGCGTATCTGCTCTCAGGCTTAAAAAGCCATCTGGCGAATAGAATAGATCGGGCTTAGCATCTCTTAATACCCTGGCCACTGAATATTCAAACCACAGATAAAACAAAACAGGATGCCTGGCCTGGGGCATTAATGAAATGGGTGTAATATTATTGGAGAAGATGAATTCTTCGTTATAGGGCCTGTCGAATAGGAATAAGAACTGATGTTCGGGATGTGCGACGGTAATGCGCTTCAACACATTGTAGGCATGCACCGCGATACCTTCCATTTTACCTTTGAGCAACAACCTTGTATTTACCGCAATCTTCACCTCTTTTACTTTTTTTCTCCTTTTATTATCGGCTCAATAGCTTTCATTAACGAAAAATTCGAATCGATTAGTATTCCCTGCACGCCTGCTTTCTTGCCCGCCAGTATATCCCGCTCTTTATCACCAATAAAAAATGATTTTGCAGGATCGATATTGAACCTTGCTAGTGCCTTTTCTATCAATTGCGAGTCGGGCTTACGGCAAATACAACTGCTATACTCAGGGTGGTGAGGGCAATAATATATTTCTTTGATGCGTACATCATTATCATCTAAATACGCCACAAGGTAACTGTGTAGTTTTTCTACATCGGCAATAGTAAACAAGCCTTTGGCAATACCGCTTTGGTTTGATATTATTATGAGCATATAGCCCATCTCTTGCAATACCCTTAGTGCAGGTATAACATCAGGTAATACCGAAAAATCTTCCCTGCGGTAAGTATAGTCGCCTCTTTCCTGGTTTATCACCCCATCTCTATCTAGTAATATGGCTTTGTTCATGAGGCGTATTGAGGAAAGATTTTATAGAAGAACGAAACGGCGAAATGAGGATGAACAGCTATGGTAAATGCAATACCGTATAATGCACCCCATAAGTGGGCATCGTGGCCAATGTTATCGTGCCCGTGCCTTGACATGTACCAGGAGTATAAAAGATACAGGCCTCCAAACATCCACGCCGAAAAAGAAAACGGAATAAAAATAAATGACAACGGGGCAGCAGGGTTAATTAAAATAAATGAGAACACCACTGCCGAAACCGCTCCCGATGCGCCAACTGCGGCATAGGAATAAGTGTTCTTATATTTCTCAAAAGCCGGAAGTGCTGAGAACATAATACCACCAACGTACAGCAATATATAATAAAAATCTGCCTTATCATGAAAGTACAAAGGGAACTCATAATGCTCGAGCAATGAACCAAAAAGATACAGCGACCACATATTGAAGAACAAATGTGGCATATTAGCATGCAAAAAGGTACCGGTAAATATCCTATACCATTCGCCGCCATTTTTATGTACGTTATAGGGGCGGTACAGGTATTTTTCGAAGAAATTCTTGTCAGAAAATCCTACAAAAGACATAATACAATTAAGGCCTATGATGATATAGGTTATCTTTTCATTCATTGTTTCAAAATTACTTGTTTTGATATTAGAATATCATGCTATTTTTGAGAACATATTAACGGCTTTATGAGCAAAGAAATAATAGGAAAAAGTACACGAATAGACCTACCCAGGCTGGGGTTACTTGGTATTTCGGCCAAAATAGACACAGGTGCCTACTATTGCTCATTACACTGCCACCATATACAGGTCCGCAATATTGATGGAACAGACAAGCTTTGTTTTACCCTGCTCGACCCTACCCACCCGGAATACAAAGACAAAGAAATAAAGTTTAAAAACTTTACCATAAAGAACATCCGCAACTCGTTTGGCGATACTGAAGAACGCTATAGCATACGCACTGCTTTGCGAATACATGGCAAACGAATAAAGACCTGGATAACTTTAACCGACCGCGGTAGCATGACCTACCCTATGCTGATTGGCAGAAGGCTATTGAAGAATAAGTTTCTGGTTGATGTTTCGATAAACGAACTAAAACCGACTAAGGATTCTGAGTAGGCGATTGCCTAGAATAATCTACAGAGCGGGTTAACTTACCTTTTTCATCCCAATAGTTCCAAACACCCGATAGCTTTCCGTTATTGTTCTCGCCTTCGTATCTCTTTTTCCCGTTTTCGTAATAAACGGTCACCTTGCCATTGGTTTGGCCATCTACAAAAAACTCATCGCTGTTTATCTTGCCGCTCTCAAAAAAACTTTGCCACTCACCCTGGCGCTTTCCATCCTTATAATTGCCTTGCATTTTAACATTGCCATTGGGCCAGCGAGTAATATTCATTCCATCGACTATCTTAGGATTGGCAGGTACGGCAGGATGAACAAAAGTATCCGACTTCATTGTATTATTAGCCGGTTGAGGAGGCACGCCACCATCTGTGCCATTTGTATTTTGCTTACAAGCAACAACTAAAACTGAACAAATCAAAACAAAAAATGCAGACTTAATTATTCTATTCATATTCTTAGTTCTTTCTTTCGGTAACAAATTCAATAACATTCATAAAGGCCGACTTATATTGCGATTCAGGCATATCACTAAGCATCACTTTTGCCTTTTCTCTATAATCTAACATGGTTTTTTTCGCGTATTCCAAGCCACCTTTATCCTTCACAAAATTAAATATCTCCTCTATTATCTCCGGCTCCTTACTCTGATTCTTGATCATGTTTATTATCCTCTTCTTTTCGAAGTAAGATGATTCCTTTAAAGCATAGATAAGCGGCAGACTCATCTTCTTTTCTTTAATATCGGTGCCAATAGGCTTACCAATATCTTGTCCGCTACCGTAGTCAAGCAAATCGTCCTTCAATTGGAAAGCCATTCCCATCAACTCACCAATTTCCCACATCTTTTTCACCACATCTTCACTCATACCTACCGATAGTGCTCCACTTGCGCAACATGCAGCCACGAGCGAAGCCGTTTTGCATGCAATTATCTCATAATACTCTTCTTCGGCTATATTCAGCTTACGGGTCTTTTCAATTTGCAAAAGTTCGCCTTCACTCATTTTCTGCACTGCCTTCGATACTATTTCCAACAGCTGGAATTCCTTATTACTAACGGCAAGTAACAAACCACGAGATAAAAGATAATCGCCAACTAAAACAGCCACCTTATTTTTCCAAAGTGCGTTAATCGAAAAGAATCCACGGCGGCGATAGGTCTCATCTACCACATCATCGTGCACCAGGGTTGCTGTGTGTAACAATTCAATTAAAGCGGCAGCACGGTAAGTAGAATCATTCATTTTACCATTTAGTCCGGCTGATAGAAATACCAGCATGGGCCTTATTTGCTTACCACGGCGCTTAATAAGGTAATAGGTGATCTTATCGAGCAATGGTACATTGCTCTTCATTGAGTCTTTAAACCGGAGTTCAAACTCATCGAGTTCCTTACCAATTACAGGCCTTATTTCGTCAAGCGTTACCATACTATATTTCAATACCAATTACCAAAATATCATCTACCTGTTCTAAATCTCCTTTCCACTCTGTCATAATCTTACCTAACTCATCACACTGCTCTTTCATGCTCTTATCCTGAAATGCCAAAACCACTTCTTGCATGTGCTGGTATTTAAACTTTTTACCCCTAGCACCACCAAACTGGTCGGCATAACCGTCGGTAAAGATATAAATCCTATCTCCTTTATTTACGTCTACTTTTCGCAACGCAAATTTTCCTTCTTCACCAAAATATTTCCCAACAGGCATTTTATCCGCATCGCAATCTTTTAAAGCCCATGCTCCGCTTGCCTTGCTTACTATCCACAACGGGTTATTGGCAGCAGCGTATTCAAAGATTCCATTAGCTTTATTATAACGGCAAAGCGTCATATCCATACCGTCTTTCACCTCTTCTTTTTTGCCTTCCCGGTTCAATGCGTGAATGATCTCATCACGTAATTCATTTAGCACCTCGTTAGGCGCTTTAATACCCTTCTCACCAACTATTTTATTTAATGAAGAAACACCCAGCATACTCATAAAAGCACCAGGAACACCATGCCCGGTACAATCGGCAGCGGCAAAAATTATTTCATTGCCCGATTCTATATACCAGTAAAAGTCTCCACTTACAATATCCTTAGGCCGATAATAAATAAAGGAATCCGTAAACAACTCACTCCACTGCTCTATAGTTGGCAAAATGGCATGCTGTATACGACGAGCGTAGTTTATACTGTCGGTAATATCTTTATTCTTTTGTTCTACAATTGCTTTTTGATTTTCAACCTCTGCCTTTTGGCGGGTTATGATTTGTTTTGATCTCCTGATCTTCGACAGATTTCGCCACAAAAGCCCACTCAGGAAAAGAACAACAATAAAAGCAGCAAGAAATACATTACGTATTGCTCTTTCGTGTCTTTGCTTTTCATCCGCTATAGCCTGGCGCTTCTCATCTTCCAACGCTTCCATTTGCCGCTTCTGCTCATATTCATGGTTCAATTCCTCACGAATCAATTTCTTCGCTTCCTCTTTATTTTCAAGGCTATCCCGGGCATCTATATACAGCTTATAATAGGTAAATGCTTTATCGGGCTGGTGCATTTTATCAAACAATCCACTCAATATTTTGGCGTCATCCCGTATTTCTCTTTCAAGAGGAATCTCCCTAGCTATGTTGTATGCCTTAACTCCGTATTCTTCTGCTTTGGCATAATCGCCCGTATTTTCATAAAGCTGGCCCAAGCCGGAATAGGTGTATTGCAATCCTTCCTTATCACCTATTTCCTCCTGCAACTGCAATGCAGCATTATAGTATTCTGCTGATTTACTGTAGTCTTTCACGTGATTATAAAACTCAGCCACATTGGTATAACATACAGCAGTACTTACTTTATCGCCCAATGCCTTTACTTCCTCCATCGATTTCAGTTCATAACCTTCCGCCCTTTTATAATCGCCGGAATTCATATACACATTGCCCATATTGCCCAACAACTGAGCCATATATTCTTTCTTATGCAGACGGGTAAATATATCCAGCGATTCGCGGTAATACTTCATCGCATTAGCAGAATCGCCCTTATCGTTGTACACATTACCAAGGTTTACATCGATCACTCCATTGATCTCGTCCTGGTTTAAATACCTAGCATTAATATCCAAGGCATTGAAATAAGCTTTCACGGCCTCGGCGCTAATACCCTGTTTGGCATATATACTACCTACCAGATCGCAAGCATTAATAGCATTACGATATAGTTTTTGGGCCAGTGCCATATTCATAGCAGCTCTGTAATAATTCAGGGCGAGTTCAAAATCGCCATTCACTTCGCATACACTGCCCAAATTATAATTCAACGAATATATACCCGCTGAATCTTTTATTTGTTGGGCAACATTCAGGCCTTTGGTTAATACTTCACTGGCTTCCTTATACTCTACTTTATCCTTGTATATTCCGCCTTGTACTTTGTAAACTTTTACTAAAACCAACGAAGGAGGCTGTTTTTCGAAATAAGCAACGGCCTGTTTTATATAATGTAATGCGCTATCATCCATACCGGCGCGCCAGTAAACAACAGCCGCATTTAAAGAACTTTCTGCCAGTTTTTTATCAGAGCCTGTAACTCTCGCCAATTGTAAGGCCTCATTTACATTTTGAAAAGCGTGAGGGAAGCTATCAATGGCACTATATTGGTTAGCAATACTGTTAAAGATATTTACCCTTTCCGTATCTGATTTAGCTTTACGAAAAAGTATCTTTAGTGAATCTATTTTCGATTGAGAATAAGAAAACAAGGGAATTGTAATACACAAGCAGAAGAGCAGTATAACTGTATTTTTCTTTATGGAATATAAGTAGTTCCGCATAGCTTTATACAAATATAACCCTATTAGAATATCCAATAATGAACACTGAATAACGAAGTTCGAAATCAGTATTGTTTGCTTTTCGGCATTGGAGATTCATCATTCAATATTCATTGTTCAAGGGCTATTCGTGGGTATAAATACGTTTAACCCTGCCCGACAAGCCCGTTAAAACCTCATACGGAATGGTGTTCATAGCTTTTGCCATTTGTCTTAGTGCAGCTATATTATCGAATATAATTACTTCGTCACCCTCATGAGCCTTTGCAAGTCCATATTAAGATGGACACCGGTATGCACCGCCTAGGGTTTCAACAGGAAGAAATTGGTAAACTGAGAAAAGAACTCGAAAAGGTGCCGCAAATAAAGATCAAATCTATTTTCTCGCACCTGGCGGCGAGCGATTCAGATACACTTAAAGACTTTACCTTATTGCAGATAAACAGGTTTAAAGAAATGAGCGAACAGGTAACAAAAACACTTTCTTATCCGGTGCTCATGCATATTTTAAACTCTGCCGGTATT
>JABDHI010000071.1:6047-9035 GCA_013285655.1 Bacteroidota bacterium | reverse complement strand
TACCGATGATACATCGCATACCTTTAATGCAATGGAAGGCAGTGCAGAAAGTGAAACAAAAGAAGAAACCGCACAGCTTGCTTTGCGCCAGGAAAAATACATTAAGAACCTTCAAAATGCATTGATACGTATTGAAAATAAAACATACGGTATTTGCAGGGTTACAGGTAAATTGATAGCCAAAGAAAGACTGAGAAGTGTTCCGCATGCCACACTAAGTATGGAAGCGAAACAAGCACAGAAATTCAACCAGGGAGGAGTATAGGCAGGGAAAAAGTCACGGGCAGATAACGTTTTATTGCTCCTTTTTTAGTAAACTTGTTACTCTGCAAATTCCCTGATATGAAAAAAATCTCCGCGCTTTTCATTTTACTAGGTATTGCCACAGGGCTTACCGCTCAAACAAGCAACCATAAATCAATTACTCAGCAACAAGCTGAGTTTTATGGTAAGTTTCATTTTACCAAACAGGCACAATGGGATAGCCTATATGAAGCGCTGTATCCTAATGTAATTGATCATAAATTCAAGCCACAACAAACTCAAAGTTGCACACTTACCAAACGTGTATTTGGCTGGCAGCCTTATTGGACAAGCACTACGCAAGAAAACAACATTAACCTCTCTCTCCTTTCTGATATTGCGTATGGCGAATACGATGTAAATGTTTCCACAGGTAGCTATTCAAGCATACATAGCTGGACTACTGACCCGCTTTTAACCAAAGCTATTGCAGCTGGTGTTAAAGTGGAGTTAATGGCTCAAATACTTACAGGTAGTGATATTACAACATTCCTTAGCAGCACAACTTCTGAAAACACATTTATAACCACCATTATAAACTTAGTTAATGCCCGCAAAGCCAATGGTGTAAATATCGATTTTGAACTAGGTTCCAGTTCTGAAGAAACCGCAATGACTTCATTCATGCAACGCTTGTGCGATTCTGTTCATGCACGTGTGCCCAATGGACAGGTAACAGTTGCTGCACCTGCTATATTAGGCGGTAGTCCATGGAATGTTTCTGCATTAAGTACCTATGTCGACCTTTGGGTTATTATGGGTTATGATTATTATTGGGGAAGCGCATCTCATGCAGGGCCAAATTCACCATTAACCAGTTCGGGTGTATGGACAGATGGCGACTGTACCAGTTCAGTTGTTACCTACCTTGCTTCCGGTTGTCCTAATAGCAGACTGGCTTTAGGTGTAGCCTATTACGGTTACGACTGGCCTACATCAAGCGCGGCAATTAATTCTACTACTACCGGCACTGGTTCAACTGTTCTATTAAATGCTGCAGTAGCCAATGCGGTTACTTATGGCCGTAAGTGGGATAATTATTCTATGGATCCTTATTACGAACATGGAACTTATAACCAATGCTGGTACGATGACCCTGTGAGCCTTAGTTACAAATACAACATGGTGAACATTGAGAACATTGCAGGTATTGGTATTTGGGCTCTTGGTTATGATGATGGATTAAGTACCGCATGGGCCGCCATACAAAACAATTTTACCAGTTGTGCCAATGTGCCTTGTAGCGGGGAATTTGAAGACCAGGGAGATACCGGAAACTATTACAATAAAGAGAACTGGACATGGACATTGGCTCCAACAAGCGCTACCTCGGTTGCGGCTACCTTCTCGAGTTTTAGCACAACAACAGGAGATATACTTTCTATTTACAACGGCCCTACAACTGCTTCGCCACTGCTGGGTAGTTACCAGGGCACTACAAGTCCGGGCACAGTTACAGGCACCTCGGGCTCTCTTACCTTTCATTTTAGTTCAAGCTCGGCAGGCACACGCGGCGCAGGCTGGAAAGCACAATGGCTCTGTAGTGGCCCCGGTGCATGTGGGCCGCCTATTGGGTTGAACGCAACTGCTATTACAACTACTTCAGCTACTCTTAACTGGACCGCCGTAGGCAGCGCCACAAGCTATAATGTAGAATATAAAGCTATCGCAGCTAGTACATGGACAAAAACTTCGACCTCTTCTACCTCACTTCCTATCACAGGCTTAACGGCATCTACATCATACCAATTCCAGGTGCAGGCCGATTGCAGCGATACCGGAAATTATAGTTCTCCTGTAACGTTTAGCACGCTGTGTATTAACCCTGCTTACGCTACATTGCCTTATAATACCTCTTTCGAGAATACATGGGCCAATGATACCTGCACGGGTGCTTCACAGCGCTTGCCTGATAAGTACTGGAGAAGCAGTACCGGTGGCACCACCCCTAATGGAGATGATTACTGGCATAGGGATGATTATACCGGCACCGACTGGACAACCCCGACTAACGGCCAATACACGCCAACTGCATCGAATGGAACATATAGCGCAAGATTTCACAATGATCCTCCACCGGCAGGCTCAACCGGAATGCTCGATCTTTATTTAGACCTATCTCCTGCAGGAACCAAAACAATAAGCTTTGATTACTTACACAACGAAGCATCGCCTTCGCCGTTTTCGTTTAACGTATTGCTTTCTACCGATGGTGGTAACACCTTCCCGAATAATCTGCTTACCATAACATCGGCCCAAATGGCAACCTGGACTACCCAAACGGTAACTACTACGGCCACTTCATCAACCAGTGTGTTGCGCTTTATGGTAACCGATAAAGGCACACAAGATGTGGGTGTAGATAACCTGAGTGTAATTAATAACCCAACCAGTATTGACCAGTTAAATGGTGATATTACTTCCATGTCGGTTTTCCCTAACCCATTCAGGCAAAGCTTTACTATTGATTATAACCTGGCAAAGGAAGAACCTGTTACTATTAACATGGTAGATATTTTTGGAAGAAAGATACCTGTACACAATTCAGATAATGAAGCTGCCGGGGAACATAAAATAGATTTTGATTGCAGCGCACTTAACCTTGCCAAAGGCATATATATTATTGAAGTTCAAACTTCCGGTGGGAACTCATTTTTTAAAGTAATAGCAGAATAATTACCTATG
>JABDHI010000071.1:0-6037 GCA_013285655.1 Bacteroidota bacterium | reverse complement strand
ACACGTGCTACCAACCCTTTAAAGGAGAGCTTTATAGAGCCGCAACAAAAGCCCGATTCTGTATTAAAAACAGAATACGGTAAGTTTTTTATTGCCGTAATTGAGGATGTGGTAAATAGAATGAGCCTACCACTGGCACCAGTAAAGGCGCATGCCCATACCATATGGTATCTTACACAAGGCAGTGCAGAAATGACCATAGACAACATTCCGTACAGTATTGAAAAAAAAGAATGTCTTGTCGTTAGGGCAGGTCAGGTTTTCTCAATCGATTATATCGATCTTCATAACAGCAAGGGTTATATGGTAACATTCCATAACGATATGGCTATTGGTAAGACAGTTAAAGGGAAGCCTTCAAGTGGTTTTGATTTTTTAGCAGTTAAAGGCAATCCCAAGATCAGCTTTGATAATAACGCGGCAATTTATATACTAACCTTGCTGAGAAGGATAGATGATGATTACGTTGATAATGGATTAAAACACCTTACCTTAATTCAATCTTACTTCACTACCCTGCTTTCTGAAATTGAGAAGTCATACACCCCACTAGCAACGGTAAAAAAGATCAAAAAGAACTAAACGGTCTTTTAAAGGCTCCAACTCTTGTCATTTTCTTTTTATAGCTTTGAATGGTGGATAAGCACCTGTACATAGCAGACCTTGACGGCACACTTTTAAAAGGAGACAAAACCCTTTCAAACTACTCGCGCAGCGGCCTACAACGCCTGATTGGGGAGAAGAACATGAACTTTACCATTGCCACGGCACGTAGCTATACCTATGCCAAACAGGTGCTTGATGGGCTCGATCTTAAAATTCCTTTAGTACTGAAAAACGGAGCCGTTACTACCGATTTTGCCAGTGGCAGAAACGTTAACATAAACTATATTCAGGATGAATACTGGCGAGAGCTGGTTGATGATATAGGTGAATACATGCTATCACCTTTTATGTCGACACTTGCAGATTTTGAAGAGTGCTATTACTACGACCATATTGTAGGTGATGGTATGCAATGGTACGTTAATGAGATGAATGCCGGTAAAGATAAACGCCTGATGCGTTTGCCGACTTTGCATATTGTAGAACCTGATGAAAGGGTATTGTCGGTCTCAGTCATTAATAGGTATGATGTAATACAAAAAGTACGCGAGGAATTACAACTACGTTACCAGAATATATTGCACTGCCATTTTTATGAAGAACTTTACCACCGTGGTTGGTATTGGGCCGTGTTTACCAATAAACTTGCTACTAAAGACCAGGCCATAAAAGTACTTTGTGACCAATACGGCTACGATATTAACGAGACCACAGCCTTCGGCGACAGCCATAGCGATAAGAGCTTGCTGCAAGTTGCTAAACACAAAATAGCGGTTGCCAATGCCGATAAAAAATTAATTGAAATTGCCACCGAAGTAATAGGCAGCAACGAAGAAGACAGTGTTGTAAAGTATCTTGAAAAGAGGTTCGGCAATTAATATTGCCACATATCGCTTTCTAAATTAGCCATAGTATTCTTAATATTTTCCCCTTCCAGTAAAGCGTCTAAAGGGTCTTTAATATAATCGCCAATACGGCGGTTATATACATTGCTTTCCTCAACTATATAGCTCGAGAACATACGTTTCATAAATATAGCATCGAGAGAACGGTATTCCGTATTGTTTTGCGGGTTAAATACCAGTGCCCTGGCAAAGGCCGGCCTTATGGATGGAAAGTATATCCAGAACATCATATTCTTACCGCCCGGCACTTCATTACCATTCTCATCAAACTGCTTTTTAAACGGGCAGATACCCAATATCCTTACATCCATTACCGAGCGTTGTTTATCAAAGAACCAATCTTCTTTTAGTATATACTGTATAATATCCGGCGACTCTAAATGATCGCCCCGCAAGCTTGAATTACCGGTTGAATCTATGATGGTTATGATCTTTAACAATGCACTGTCTGCTTGGGTATGTGTCATCGGCATGGTAAATGAGTTATCATAATCGAAAGGCGATACCCCATATATAGTAAGCTCGTGTGTTTTAACGGCACAGTAAATAACATCCCACATGCTTCTTCTGTTCTCATTGGGCATTATTGGATAATATAAAGGCAGGTTTATTTTCTCTCTCAGGTCAATCACCCGCCAAATGCGTTTCGACCATATAACATCGGCTTCGCGAACATAGGGATATGGTATGGGTGGCCCGGGAGTTGCCGGAGGAGGAACTGGAAGTCCGGGATTTAAAATAGATGGCTGGTAATCGCACTGGGCATCTGCGGCAAGAGTGGTAACCAGAAACAATAGAACAATCCGGTGTTGCATGGCCTTTATGTTTTTAAGAAGAACGCTGAGCAATTATCTATAATAACGATAGACATTATGATATTATTACGTTCCCCTGAAAAATAATTACTTTTGCGCCCATGTTAAAAAATACACACCTCGCTTTTATATTCTGTGGCATTTTGCTGTCGTCAGTATTAAGGGCACAAGACACTGCTAAGGGAATTAATGACCCTCGTGCACATCAGCATCACCAGTTGCCTTTACCTATCCCTCCGCAATTTCCGGGTGGTAAAGATTCGCTGGCTGTCTTTTTAGCCCGAAACGTACACTACCCTGCCCCTGCTGCTAAAAAACACATAACGGGTAAGGTTACGGTTGATTTTGTGGTAGAGACCGATGGAAAAATTTCCAACATTAAAGTATCGAAATCGCTAAGCTACAGCTGTGATAAAGAAGCCATACGCGTGGTAAAAAGTATGCCCAGGTGGATACCTTGCATGCAGGGACGCGATGCTAAAGCCATGGATTATTATTTAGATATTACATTTGCACCTTCTAAAAAAAAATAAACCAACCTATACATGAAAAACCTATCTATTGTATTTAACCTTTTATTACTCGCTTTAGTTGGCGTATTATTCTGGCTTTACTTTTCTTTAAAGAAAACCTCCGGTTCTGATTCCTCTATGCCAACAGCTATGTCGAACGTAGCCGGCAAGTCTCGATTAATACGCATAGCACACGTTAATGTAGATAGCCTGAATGCGAAATACCAAATGATGTTGGACTTTAAGCGTGAAATAGAATCGCGCCAAAACTCTATACAAATGGAATACGAAAGCAAGGGAAAGGTTTTGCAAGATGAATATACCAGTTACCAACAAAAGGCACAAGCGGGTACTATATCTCAAATAGATGCTGAAAAAATGCAAAAGGATCTTCAGGCAAAAAAGGCTGATTTAGATAATGTACAACGCAAACTCGACGACTTACAGAGAGAAGCGCAGGAAAGAAATATTACAATACTTGGTATTGTGCAGAAATATGTGGCTAACTACAATAAGAAGATGCACTTTGATTATGTATTGGCATTTGCTAAGTCGGGTTCAAACATACTGTATGCAAACGATAGCCTTGATGTAACTAAAGATGTTATTTCAGGATTGAACGTGCAATATAAGGACAGCTTACAGAGGGCTTCTAAGCCGCACTAAGCCCTTTATTAAAGAAAACATCGTATATCAATACCAGGCCGCAGATGATAAGCGCTACGCCCATAAGGTAGTGTACAAACTTCATTATCTTAGGAGTAAGTATCTTTTTAATAAGCTTTGCTAAGTATGATTTAGCAAGGTCGGTTGCAAATACGGTTCCTAATGTACCTGCAAAAAAGGCAATTACTTCGCGACGGGTGGTATACTGAGAGCTTGCCACGCCTACCCATGTTAACCAAAAGAAAAATACAGAAGGGTTAAAAAGATTCAGGAAAAAGCCTTTAACAAACATAATAGGCAAATGCCCGCTTGTGGGTACTTCAATCTTTTCATTCTTAGCATCTTCCTTAGTATGTTTTTGAAACAAGGTGTATATACCAAAGCCAAGCAGTATTACACTGCCTACCATGCGCATATACCGAACATTGTTAGGGTTATCTATTAACTGTGCAGCACCCAGGTAGGCAAGGCTAACCAGCAGTATATCACTTACAGATATACCAAAAGCCATTACCGCTGCCGAACGGAAACCATTTTTAATACTGGCTTGTATTAATGCAAATAGTGAGGGGCCTATAAAAAGAACTGCTAATCCGAGTCCTAAAAAAACGCCGTGAAAAAATGTGTGCACCATATATCTCTAACCAGTTTTCTATCAGCATCTAAAAGTACGTAATTTTTATATCTTCGTGTTTCTAATTCTGCAAACAACAAAAAATATATGGCAAAGAAACAAAACCTAACGGGCACCGGAGTAGCCATAGTAACACCCTTTAGAAAAGACGGCAGCGTAGATTTTAAAGCGCTGGAGAAATTGATTGAACACCTTATTAAAGGTAAGGTTGAATATATAGTTGCGCTTGGTACTACAGGCGAATCGGCCACATTAAATAAAGAAGAAAAAGCAGCAGTTACCGATC
Source organism: Bacteroidota bacterium (assembly GCA_013285655.1). Classification (GTDB taxonomy): domain Bacteria; phylum Bacteroidota; class Bacteroidia; order JABEUT01; family JABEUT01; genus JABEUT01. The sequence continues at coordinate 1,613 of JABDHI010000071.1, read as the reverse complement.
ATATATTAGATGTGGTTGAAGACCGCGTACCTGTTGTAATTGGTATTGGCGGTAACAATACTGCCGATGTTATACATTGTATTGAACAGCACGACCTGAGCCGTATTGCAGCCATATTATCCGTATCGCCATACTATAACAAACCAAGCCAGGAAGGTATTTACCAGCATTACCAGGCTATTGCAGGTGCATCGCCACTGCCTATAATATTATATAATGTACCTGGGCGCACCAATTCGAACATCAGTGCTGAAACCACATTGCGCTTAGCAAACGAGTTCGATAATATTATTGGAATTAAAGAAGCATCGGGCAACTTTGGCCAGATCATGCGCATTATAAAGTATAAACCTAAAGATTTCACCGTTATATCGGGCGATGATTTAATTACCCTGCCATTATTGGCAGCAGGTGCCGAAGGTGTAATATCGGTTGTAGCAAATGCTTTCCCGAAAGATTTTGCTGAAATGACACGATTAGCAATGAAGGGCAATATGGTTGAAGCCCGCAAATTGCATTATAAACTTACCGATATTACCGACCTTATGTTTGCCGATGGTAACCCGGGTGGTGTAAAAGCTACGTTAGAAATAATGGGCATCATCACCAATAACTTGAGATTGCCTCTCGTTCCGGTAAATAAACGCATTTACGGAATGATTCAGGAAGAGATTAAGAAGTGCAAATAATTCCCAGTACTACCCTATTACACTACCCTTTTCATCAAGAGGTAAGTGCGGGTTATAGGCTATCTCCCATAGGTTGCCTTCCGGGTCTTGTATATAGCTGCTGTATCCTCCCCAAAATGCCTTTTCGGGTTCTTTGACCACTTTAACGCCTTTGCCTTTAAGTGTGCTGATCAATTCATCAACTTCTTTTTCGCTGCGTAAATTCTGTGCAAGAGTAAAACCCTTAAAGCCTTCTCCATCCGCAGGTACGGTTGCATCTTTAGCTAATTCCTGAACAGGGTATAAGGCCAGTTGTATGCCATTCAATTGAAAGAACACAATATCGCCCATGCTATTGCCATGGCGTTTCCACCCTAACTTATTTTCATAGAAATCTGCCGCAACATCCATATTGCTGACACCAAGGGTAATAATAGTAAGGCGTTGCTCCATTAAAAATCAACTTCGCTGGCTGCTACTTCTCTCTGCTTTTGGTTAAAGCGAGGCAAGCTGCCATAGGTCTTTTTAAAAAGCTTAAGATATTTTGCCTGTAACTGTTTTGATTTCTCTTTGGTAGTTGCAACTTCGTAACGGTAGCCATAGTTACCTACAATAGAAGAACCGAAAACTGAAACATGTTTTTTGCGTCCACCATCAGGTGTGTGCGCTAAAAGGCCGGCACGTATATTGCCTTCTCCAATATATAATATAGCACCGGTATCAATATCGCCAATTTCATAAACACCGAAAGTATCGGGTTCTGTTTGGGCATTTTTACGTGTATAGCTTGACCACTTTTTATGTATCGACATAACTAATTTCGCTGAGGTTTGTAACCCAAATATAAGGGTTTTGTTCACAATTTAATGTTAATAATCACATTTATTTAACATCCAGTTCATATTTGGGCATAAAGAAACCCCTTCCTGTTGCTCAGTTCGCCAA
>JABDHI010000070.1 GCA_013285655.1 Bacteroidota bacterium | reverse complement strand
AGTAAAACCTGACGGATTAATGTATCTTATCAAAGAAGAATATGCCGGGGAGATAGAAAAGAAAAAACACATCACCAAAATAACGAATGCTCAGGCTGCAGACGTGTTGGGAAAATTAAAGGATCATGTAATCCAAAAGCAATATGTAATTCCTGCCGAAAAGCGCAAAGAAATTAAATATGCCTTGCAACTTACAGATTACTCAGACCCTCACTATTTTAATATTGACCTGAGAGGATCTGAACCTAGAGTTTACATGACGGATGAATTTGAAGAAGATAATATCCTCCTCATGAAACTTAAAAGTGAAACCCTATTATATTCTCTAAAAGAGGAATGGGGAGGCGATGCCATTATAATAGGCTATGGCTGCATGATAGAGATTTTTGACATTCGCACCATACAGGAAGATTTAAGTACGCTGTGTGTACGCTTACTCACAAATTATCCGAACACGAAAGAATATTTGCAAAGGGTTCCTTTCCGCGCAATAAAATATTTAATGACGGATTCACTGAAAAGGAATAGCCTGCTTCCAGGAAAGTCAAAAAAGATTTCGTTTTCAGACCCTCGCCTTGGGAATAATCTCTTGTGGTTGTCTAAAACAAAATGCGAAATATGCAAGGCTTGTAACTTGCCCGAGACCTATCCTTTGTAAGTACCAAATACTTTTCTTAGCGTATCTGATATTTCACCCAGTGAAACATAATTCTCGCAAGCATCTACTATAGCAGGCATTAGGTTAGTATCGTTTTTGGCATGCTCTTCCAATAATTTCAGACAAGCGTTTGCCTTTTCATTATCACGTTCCGTTTTTACCTTTTTTAGTTTATCAATCTGAAATTGCCTTATGGAATCATCCACCCTCAAAAGATTTTCCGGCATTTTTTCTTCTATGACGAATTTATTGAGGCCTATAATAACTTTTTCTTCCTTTTCTATCTTATCTTGATATTCAAAAGCAGAAGAAGCAATTTCATTTTGTATATAACTCTTTTCAATGGCTTTTACGGCACCACCCATTTTTTCAATTTTATCTAAATACTCCCATGCAGCTTTTTCAACCTGGTTGGTAAGTGTCTCTATAAAATAAGAACCAGCTAAAGGGTCAACTGTATTGGGGACTCCGCTTTCATATGCAATTACTTGCTGGGTACGTAAAGCCAATCGTGCTGCATCTTCCGTAGGTAGTGCAAGTGCTTCATCAAATCCGTTGGTATGGAGCGATTGTGTTCCACCCATCACGGCTGATAGCGCCTGAATAGTTACGCGTATAATATTATTATACGGTTGTTGTGCTGTGAGAGTAGAGCCTGCCGTCTGTGTATGGAACCGCAACATCTGTGCCTGTGCATCCGTTGCTCCCAAGTCCTTGGTTATTTTCGCCCACATTCTTCTTGCCGCACGGAACTTGGCTACTTCTTCAAACAGATTATTATGTGCATTGAAAAAGAAGGAAAGGCGTTTGGCAAAAACATTTATATCCAATCCTTTTTTAAGGGCAGCCCTGCAATATTCACGACCATTGGCAAGTGTAAAAGCCAATTCCTGCACAGCTGTAGATCCCGCTTCCCGAATATGATAACCGGATATGGAAATAGTGTTCCACTTGGGGACTTCCTTGCTGCAATATTCAAAAATATCAGTAATGATGCGCATGGATTGAGTGGGTGGATAGATGTAAGTCCCCCGTGCAGCATATTCTTTCAGTATATCATTCTGAATAGTGCCTGAGATCTTTTTTATATCTGCTCCTTGTTTACGTGCAAGTGCAATATACATGCCAAGCAATATAGATGCAGTGGAGTTGATCGTCATAGAAGTAGAAATATTCTCCAGCTTAATGCCGTCAAAAAGAATTTCCATATCCCTCAAGGTATCTATCGCTACCCCTGATTTACCTACTTCCCCTTCGGATAGATCATGGTCGGAATCATAGCCCATTTGGGTGGGAAGGTCAAATGCAACAGAGAGTCCGGTAGTGCCATTGTTAAGAAGATAGTGATACCGTTTATTGGATTCTTCTGCAGTTGAAAAACCTGCATACTGACGCATGGTCCATAGCTTACTGCGGTACATATCCGGATGCACACCTCTTGTGAAAGGAAAAACACCTGGCTGTTCCTTTTCAATTCCACTGACAGGAGGATAGCAACGTTCTACCTCAATTCCTGAATCGGTATAAAACTTGGCGGGCTCTTTAGGATTACTCATAATGATGCAATATGGTTAACAGGGACAAAGATAGGGAATGCATGGAAGTAATGATTTCTGGACATACTCTCAAAGATAGACGTTAGTCGGAATGGTATATTTGTATCAAAACCACCCACATTTCACTTTGAGTTCAATTACCAAAACAAAAATAACAATTATAGGAAGTGGCCCTGCTGGATTGATGCTTGCTGCCAAGCTTGACGAAACCAAATTCGAAGTCACCATCTACGAAAAGAACAGCGCACTCGCACGGAAATTTTTAGTTGCTGGAAGCGGTGGCTTTAATTTGACTCACTCAGAGCCCTTGGAACAATTTATTAAACGGTACACGCCTTCTACTTTTTTCGAGCCACTTCTTCGTTCATTCTCCAATACAGATTTACAAGCTTGGTTAAACTCGATCGGCATACCCACATTTACCGGAACTAGCAGGCGCATCTTCCCGCAAAAAAGGCATTAAACCTATACAAGTGCTCAATGCTATGTTGAAAGTTTTAAAAGATAAAAATGTAAGTTTACATACAGGCTATAATTGGCAAGGAGAAGAAATAGAAGCCGACATAACCGTATTTGCTTTGGGCGGTTCAAGCTGGAAAATAACCGGCTCTGATGGAGGTTGGACCAACTATTTTCAAAATAGAGGAATTAAGGTTGTGCCTTTTCAAGCCTCCAACTGTGCCTTTCAAATAAATTGGCCAAAAAATCTGATTAGCCGGGCTGCCGGGCTTCCACTTAAAAATATTGCCTTAAAATCGCTCAACATTAGGAAAGAAGGGGAGGTTGTAATAACCGAATTTGGTATGGAAGGAAGCGGCATTTATGCCCTTAGCCCGCAAATACGCCAGCAACTTAATGAAAATCAAAAAGCAATATGTTATATTGACCTGAAACCATCGTTAAGCCTTGCCACGTTAATTGAATTACTGAATAGCAAACCGGCAAACTATACCATGACAAAATATTTGGATAGTGCCTTAAATCTATCCAAATCTCAACTTGCACTTTTAAAAAATCTTACTGCGAAAGAAGATTTTCTCAATAATGAAACTCTCTCTAATAAGATTAAAGAGCTTCCTATAGAGATAATAGGATTAGCACCGATTGATGAGGCCATTTCGACAACCGGAGGAATATCCTTAGATGAAATTGATCGAAACTTTCAACTCAAAAAACTACCCAATCACTATGTTATTGGGGAAATGCTCGACTGGGACGCACCCACAGGGGGCTACTTGTTGCAAGGCTGCTTCAGTATGGGGTACAACCTCGCTGAATATTTGAATAAATTGTAAAATTAGGCTACTTTTGTGCCCCCGTATAAAAACGGTCGCCCCTTATGTCAAAAATGGAAAACATACGTAATTTTTGCATCATTGCACACATCGATCATGGTAAAAGCACCTTGGCTGACAGGCTATTGGAGTTTACCAAGACTGTTAGCGGAAGGGATATGCAAGCGCAGATCTTAGATGATATGGATCTGGAAAGAGAACGGGGTATTACCATCAAGAGCCACGCCATACAAATGAATTTTACTTCTAAAGGACAGAAATATGTTCTTAACCTGATCGATACGCCCGGCCACGTTGACTTTTCGTATGAAGTATCCCGTTCCATTGCAGCTTGCGAAGGGGCCTTGCTTCTGGTTGACTCTACACAAGGTATACAAGCGCAGACCATATCGAATTTATACCTGGCATTAGACCATGACCTAACAGTAATTCCTGTACTGAACAAAGTGGATATGCCTAATGCCATGATTGAAGAGGTGAAAGACCAGATGGTGGAAATTATTGGTTGTAGAAGAGAGGAGATATTGCATGCAAGTGGTAAAACCGGGCAGGGTGTAAACGAAGTGCTAGAAGCTATTATAGAAAGAATTGCAGCTCCAAAGGGAGATCCTGCCGCACCTTTACAAGCCCTCATTTTTGACTCCGTATTTAACGTATTCCGGGGAATAGTAGCCTATTATAAGGTAGTTAACGGCACTATCAAAAAAGGCGACCTGGTAAAATTTGTTTCTACTGAAACGGAATATATTGCAGAAGAAGTTGGGGTACAAAGATTGGCCTACGAACCCCGGAGCGAAGTTAGTGCGGGTGATGTAGGCTATATTATTTCGGGTATAAAAGCTGCCAAAGAAGTGCGTATAGGCGATACAATTACCAGCATTGCCAATCCATGTAAAGAAGGAATACAAGGTTTTAAGGAAGTAAAACCGATGGTGTTTGCAGGTATTTATCCTATAGATACGGATGATTATGAAGAACTCCGGGCCTCTATGGGGAAATTACAACTCAATGATGCTGCATTGGTTTACGAACCCGAATCAACTGCTGCACTTGGCTTCGGTTTCCGTTGCGGATTTTTGGGAATGTTACATTTAGAAATCATACAGGAGCGTTTGGAGAGGGAGTTCAATATGAATGTAATTACTACGGTTCCTAACGTATCTTATATAGCCTACGATACCAAAGGGGAGAAATTAATCATAAACAATCCCAGCGATATGTTGGACCCTACCATGCTCGACCATGTGGAGGAACCTTACATACAGGCAAATATTATTACCAAAACGGAATTTGTAGGCTCTATTATGTCACTTTGTATCGAAAAAAGAGGATTTATAAAAAACCAGCATTACCTTACTACTGACAGGGTTGAAATGGTATTTGAAATGCCACTTGCAGAAATAGTATTCGACTTTTATGACCGCCTCAAGAGCATCTCCAAAGGATATGCATCGTTTGATTATACGCCCATTGACTATAGGCAATCTGAACTTGTTAAGCTGGATATAATACTAAACGGAGAATTGGTGGATGCCTTAGCAGCCCTGATTCACAGGGACCATGCCCAGGATTTTGGCCGCAAGATTTGTGAAAAATTAAAAGAACTTATCCCCCGCCAGCAGTTCCAGATAGCCATACAGGCAGCCATAGGAGCTAAAATTATTGCCCGTGAAAACATCAGCGCCATCCGTAAAGATGTTACTGCTAAGTGTTATGGCGGTGATATTTCCCGTAAGCGTAAATTATTGGAAAAGCAGAAAAAAGGTAAAAAAACGCATGAAGCAGGTAGGCAATGTAGAAATTCCACAATCCGCTTTCATGGCGGTACTTAAGCTTTAATTAGGAATCAGGAATCACTGTGAGAGTATATGTTATCTTTGGGATTCCTAATTATTAATTTTAATTCCTAATTAAAAAAGTGCATCGTTTTTACATCCCATCAATATCCGGAGACACCTGCAAGTTGAGCGAAGAAGAATCCAAGCACTGTATAAGGGTTTTGCGTTTAGCACAGAATGATACTGTTGAAATTACTGACGGTAAAGGCAATCGATTTAACGCTTTAATAGAAGACGCCCATCCAAAAGCCTGTGTATTAAGAATTACAGAACATCGAAAGGAAGATGCACCTTCCTGGGAATTATTAATTGCAATTGCTCCTACCAAAAATATTGCCCGTATGGAATGGTTGGTAGAAAAGCTTACCGAGATAGGTTTTACAAAACTCATTCCAATAGAATGCCATACTTCAGAAAGAACTGTTTTGAAAACAGAAAGGCTGAAAAAAATTGCTATAGAAGCTATGAAACAATCGGGCCGGGTTTACCTTCCGGAAATTGAAGAACTTACTTCTTTTGAAGATTTGATTAATAAGTCCAACCTCTTTAAAGGAGCCAAGTTTATCCCCCATTGTAATAATTCAGACCGAAGAACACTTTCTTCCATGTATAAAAGAGGGGAAAATGCCCTTTTATTAATAGGCCCCGAAGGAGATTTTACTAAAGAAGAAATTCAATTGGCTTTGGAAAACGGGTTTATACCCCTTAACTTAAATGAACATACCCTACGGACAGAAACCGCTGCTTTGGTGGCAGCTATAGCAGTTAAAACGCTTAATAGCTAGTATATTGTTTTATTTTGCATTTGGTTTTCAATCAGATATGGAATATTTTACTATTTTGCATCGCATATCCCCAACCATTGGGTTAAACCAAGCGTATTAGTATTTTGAATTACCGGTAAAGTCCTTGTGAATGAACATAGAAATTGACTTGATAACTGCTTGCATCAGGAAGGAGAGAAAGGCTCAATATGAGCTTTATAAGCTCGTGTTCCGGTATTTGATGAGCATTTGCATACGATATACTCATTCATACGAAGATGCCAGCGAGGCTTTAAACACCGGTTTTTTAAAGATACTAAATAACATGGATAAATACAGGGCCGATGTACCTTTTAAAGCCTGGATCCGGAAAATTATGGTGAATGTATTGATTGATGAATTCCGCAAACAAAAAAAAGGAAAAAGAAAACTTCATATTAGCTCAGGAACATGCTGAACATATGCCCATGGTGGAAATAAATGATGCCATTTCAAGAATGGATGCAGAAAGAATTCACAGGCTCATTATGGAGTTACCGCCGGTAAGCCAAAAAGTATTTAACTTATATGTTGTTGACGGGTTTGAACATAAAGAGATTGCAACGATGCTGGGAATAAGCGAAGGAACATCGAAATGGCATTTGCATAACTCAAGAGAACAATTGAAAGAAAAGTTAGCTAAAGCAATGTAACGTATGAACGAAGAGGAAAAATTTGACGAGTTGTTAAGTTCCAAATTATCGGAAAGGGATTTCCCTTTTGATGAATTAAATTGGGACGAAGCAGAAAGTTTGCTCATTCAGCAGGAAAAACGGGCGAAGTTCACCCGTGTTGCCTTAACCTTCGCAGCCGGTTTGGCAGCAGGAGTTGTTATTATGTTGCCCTTTATACTAAATACCCACAGTACTACACAGAACAATATCGTATCTAAATCAACCGGCAATCAGAATATTGTGGCGCAAAATAATGTAATACCTACCCCTCAATCAGAAGTACGTACAAGTTCTGTTAACGATGCAAAAGAAACGACTCCCCTGCCCGTGCAATCTGCTTTTGTCAAAAAGGATACCCGCACGGGCATCAGGAGCCAATCTTCCACTATATCACCTGTTGCAAAAACTTCTAAACAGCGGGAACCATTGTTAGCAGCCAATATTAACGAACCCAGCCATACCCATAAAATAGTGGCCAACTCAAATGTAATTGCTTCTACAGAAAAGAAATCGGCTTATGCGCAAAACATAAATCAGGATCAAGCAAATTCAACACAAGAAGTAGCTAACACATCTTCACAAGTTACCAATAACCCGATTGTTGAAAATGCAACTCCGTCAAATAACATTACTAAGCCAGAGAAAAATATTGCTGCAAATCCTATTGCAAGTGATCAAAACAATACAAGCAATACAGTTGCAGCTAATAATAGCCCTGCTGTAACTAATACTAAGATTCCTGTTGCTACTGCCACAAATAAAAATCAATCGGATAATAGTGCAGTTCCAAAACCTAAAGCAGACAGTGCTGTCACCGGGTTACCCCCCATGCTTAGGACAAATCCACCGCCACCGCCAAGTGACGATCATTCTTCCAATATTCTTTCTGTATATGCAGGAGGAAATTATTCTTTTGGATGGAACGATAAAGGTGTGAAGCAAGGAAACGGCATAACACCCTGGGGTGGTTTTAATTTCACCCATTATTTTGGTAATAAGCTATCAGTCGCATTAGGTTTTGGCTTTTCTGAATTGAATCATTTAGATCAAACCTATACCAGCAGTCTTATTCAATATGATTTTGGAGCAAACGTTGCCACTACTTCTATATCTCCCCAAACTGTATACTATGTTGATCTGCCTTTAAAGTTGCAATATACTTTAGGCAACAAAAACATATTTGGGCTTGGAATAAATTATTTATTGCTGATGACCACTTATAGCACCTTGAGCACTTATCAACAAACTTATTTTTCAGAAACTCCGGGCACTTCAGAAAAGCAACTTGGCTATACGCAGGGGTTTTCTAATTCAGATATGCAATTTACACTTTCCTATACCCGGATGGTTACAGGCAGAATTGGAATGGGAGCCGAATATTACTATGACAACAATTATCTTGAAAATAATACAGTTTCCGGTATAAATCAAAATGCAAAGAATAGTGGCTTACGGGTATTCCTTACCTTTCAATTAGTGAAATAACATATGAAAATCTTAAAAAAAATAGCTCTGTTTATTTTTATAGGTGTAGTATTTGCAACCTGCAAAAAAGAAACTTTAACCCCAAGTTCTACGGTAGGCCAACCTGTGTTTTCCTTTAGTGGAACAATTGGAGGCATTAGTAAAAGTTGGCAAGCCGGCGTAAATAGTTATTACATGTACTCTTCCTACAACCAAAACCTGGCAGGAAATGGTCTGATAGTTTATGGCTTCACCGGTACCCTGCAAAATACTGCAAATTCCAATAACAGTATTTCTATTACTATAAATGATGATACTGCTGTTAGTACGGCTGCAGCTTCTAATATAAGCAAGTCTGTTACTACCGCTTCTTATTACTACAACATACCCGGTGGAAACCCGATATGGGATTCTGTAACTTTTACCCCAAAGCTTTATGCCGGAAACCCATCTATATATACATATAATTTCGGAGATGGAGCACCAGCATACAATAAATATGACGCATCACCGGTTAAACATCTTTATAAAATATTAAAAACCTACACGACCTCTCTTTCTGCAACCTCTCCCACCGGTAATCCAACAGTGGTTAACCAGCTTTACCTTAAAAAGCAAATTACAACTCCACTCACTATAAACTCTATTAGTTCTATCTTAAAAGCTGATTCACCTTCTTATCATGTAGATTCTTTAGCAGCTTCCGTATCCGGAGGTACATATCCTTACACTTATTTATGGAGTTTTGGAGACGGAAAAGGAGGCTCATCCTTATCTGCACATATTACTCATACATACACCTTAAACAAGACATATACTGTAGAATTACTGGTGATTGACTATTTGAGGGATACTGCAACACATACTTATACTCTTATTGATACCACCTACTCGCCTACTTGCCGTATAGATTATTATGATA
>JABDHI010000069.1 GCA_013285655.1 Bacteroidota bacterium | reverse complement strand
TTTTGAGGTAAGAACTATAGCTAAAAAATACGTGTGTGGCATAACGGGTGCTTTCACCCATACCAATAAGGCAGATACTTACAGAGAAGCACTTAACAAAGCTATTTCTGCATTACATCACCGGGGGCCAGATGCCGAAGGGGTTTACTTTCATGAACATGCCGCCTTAGGACATACCCGCCTGAGCATTATTGATACTACTACTGCTTCGGCACAACCATTTTACAGTGCCGATAAAAGGTACGTAATGGTTTATAACGGCGAGTTTTTTAATTACAAAGAACATAAAGAGAAACTACAAAAACAAGGCATTAGCTTCCATACCAATGGAGATACAGAAGTGCTTTTGCAACTTTATATTGCTAAGGGAGAAACCTTTTTAGAGAATGTAAATGGCTTTTTTGCTCTGGCTATATATGATGCGTTAGAGCAAACACTGTTTATTGCACGCGATAGATTTGGCATTAAACCCCTACTCTATTATTCCGATAACGAAAAACTATTCTTTGCTTCGGAAATGCAGGCCATGCTTAGTTACCCGATTAATAAAACTATCGATCAGGCATCCTTATTTCAATACCTGCAACTTAACTATATACCCGCACCAGATACTATTATAGAAGGAATAAAAAAATTCCCGGTAGGTTATTATTGCAAAATAAAAGCAGGAGCGGCAATAAGCTTTAAACCATTTTGCAACGAAGCTTATCCAAGCCATGAACAATCGCATACCGGTTCTTTTGAAGAAGCAAAAAAGACTTACTATAGTCTGCTGGATGATGCTGTTCAAAAGCGCCTTATTGCTGATGTTCCTTTAGGTACATTTTTAAGTGGCGGGCTCGATTCATCCGCAGTTACCGCTATTTCAGCTAAACATAAAAGTGGATTAATGACATTTTCAATTGGCTATACAGATGAGCCCTTGTTTGATGAAAGCCGTTATGCCGAAATGGTAAGCAAGCATTTAAAAACACAGCATCATAGTTTTATGTTAGGTAGTGATGACCTATATAATGAGCTTTTTAAAGTGCTAGACGGTATGGGCGAACCATTCGGTGATTCATCGGCCATACCTATGCATATCCTGTCGCGCAAAACCAGGGAACATGTTACGGTAGCCCTTTCTGGCGATGGTGGTGATGAGCTTATGGCCGGTTATAATAAGCATCGTGCAGAATATAAATTACAGCATGCAGGCTATTACAAAACATTAACCACTACAGCATTACCATTTTTGCGCACACTGCCACAATCTCGCAATAGTAAACTTGGCAACATAGTAAGGCAAGGTATACGCTTTGCCGAAGGCGCTAAAATGAGCACGCAAGAAAGGTATTGGAGATGGGCCACTATTGCAAAAGCTAGAGAAGCGATGGAGCTGTTGGCGAATAAACACAATAAGCTTGAAAGTGATAATAACACCCGTAAGCATCAGCTTTTAAAGAACATAAACGACGACTTCAACTCGCTTTTGTATACCGATGTGCAAATGGTTTTACAAAACGATATGCTAGTGAAGACAGACACTATGAGCATGGCAAATAGCCTTGAAGTTAGGGTACCTTTGCTCGATTATAGATTGGTTAACTTTTTATTTTCGCTACCTACCGAGTATAAAATAACAGGGAATAGTCAAAAGAGAATTTTGCGTGAAGCTGTAGCTCCTTTATTGCCCGAAGAAATATTGACCCGTAAAAAGCATGGCTTTGAAGTACCACTGTTAAAGTGGTTTAAAACAGGGCTGCGCAGCCAAATTGAAAACGATTGGTTAAATGAAAAGAAAATTGCAGAACAGGGGATTTTTGATCCTGTTGCAATAAAAGCCTTAAAACAAAAGCTCTACTCAAACAATCCGCAAGATTCAGTGGCACGTGTTTGGGGGTTGATTGTTTTTCAGCATTGGCACAAAAAATATTTACAGAAAGCATAGGCCTATGTACCGCATATTAAGAATAACGAATCGTTTCAATTTGGGGGGGCCTACCTATAACGTAACCTACCTTACACGTTATTTGGCACCTGAGTTTGAAACCATGTTAGTTGGCGGACAAAAAGAAGAATCGGAAGCGAGCTCAGATTTTATATTAGAACAAAATGGTATAAAACCTACCATCATACCTGAAATGAGACGCTCAATAAACCCCATGAACGATATAGCGGCTTATAAACATATTAAAAAACTGATAAAAGATTTTAAGCCACACATAGTCCATACCCACGCGGCCAAAGCGGGTGCATTGGGAAGAATGGCAGCATTCTCCTGCAACGTACCCATTACGGTCCATACTTTTCATGGGCATGTCTTCCATTCTTATTTTGGCAATGTACAAACAGCCGTTTATAAAAATATTGAGCGGTATCTGGCAAAATGGACAACTGCATTAGTCGCACTTAGCGAAAAACAGAAACACGAACTTTCAGAAATACACCACATCGCTCCTGCAGAAAAATTTCATATTGTACCATTAGGTTTTGACCTGGAAAGATTTTGGACCAATGTGCCCGAAAAAAGAAAATTATTCCGCGATAAATACAAAATAGCCGATAACGAAATTGCAATTGGTATTATAGGCAGGCTGGTGCCTGTAAAAAACCATAAATTATTTTTAGATGCCTTTAAATTGGCCAAAGCCCAATCATCTAATAAACTAAAGGCTATAATAGTTGGTGATGGCGAAATGAGAGAAGAATTGATGGCGTATTGTAAAGCGATTGGACTTACCTACACATATGGCAATACAATTGATGCGTCAGCTAATGTTGTTTTCACATCATGGATAAAGGAAGCAGATGTTGCAACTGCCGGAGTAGATATTGTTGCACTTTCATCACTTAATGAGGGAACTCCAGTTAGCCTTATTGAAGCACAGGCAGCAGGCAAACCAATTGTATCTACACAAACGGGTGGAATAGAAAATGTAGTTATACCCGAAATAACAGCACTATTATCACCAGTTGATAATTCATTGAAATTCGCCGAAAACTTGGCAAAACTTGCTGATAATGAACAGCTAAGGTTAAAAATATCAAAACAGGGCAAAGATTTTGTAATGGAACGATTTCATTACACCGCTTTAGCTTTGAATATGAGGCTATTATACCAAGAACTCATTGAAAGAAAGCATATTAAGGCATCGTGATTTTTAGTACTTTTGCAAACCAGTTAACCTGATTCTAGTTTTATGCGGAAATTACTCTTCCTATTTTGTATAGTTACCATGACCGGGTGTTCATGGTTATACCCAAGTATAATGTTAAGGGCACCACATAATTACCCTTACGCAAAGCTTAACGATTCTATTTCTAATATAGAATATAAGATATCGGTAAATGATATTATTACACTTAGACTATACTCTCAGGATGGGTTCCGTTTAATTGACTATAGTAGTATTATTGATAATAATGCCGGGGCAGCGGTTAATTATACAACCACTACAGAATATATTGTTGAGCCTGATGGCACCATTAGATTTCCTGTTTTGGGACGAGTTTTAATAACCGGCTATACCATTAGAGAAGCGACTCAAATGCTTGAGCAAAAGTTCTCTCAATATTATATTAAACCTTTTATTATACTATCCGTTACTAACCGAAGAGTAATTGTTTTTCCTGGTGATCCGGGGTCTGCAAAAGTTGTACCGTTAACAAACAACAATACTACATTAATGGAAGTACTTGCCGGTATGGGTGGACTAACCGTAAACGGCAAGGCTAAACAAATTAAACTTATAAGGGGAAATCCTAACAAACCAGACATATATCTTATTGATCTGTCAAAAATAGAAGACATTAAGGAAGCATATACTATAATGCAAGAAGGTGATATTGTATATGTAACTCCTCAAAGGCAGGTTGTTTCGGATGTAGTTAATAAACTAACCCCGTCAATAAGTGCGCTAAGTGTTGTACTTTCTTTAGTTGTTACAATTGCCCTGTTAAAGGCGACCAAAATTTAATGATGCAGAACCCTGGCCAAGAGAATTTGCCTGCTCCTTTTCCTCGTAAAAAGGAGAAAAGGTCGTCGATGAATGAAGATTTTGATCTGTCATTATTTATTTTAATTGCACAAAAAAAATGGAAGTGGATAGCAGCGGTTTTTCTTTTATCCTTAACTATTACTATTTTATACCTGCGTTATACTCAACGAATATTTGAAGAAAGCAGTACTATTCAAATTAATTCTCAAAATAAATCAAACTTAATTTTAGGGCCTACCAGCAGTGCACCCCTTTTTCAAAGCCCTGACGAAGAGTTAGCGCAAGCTGTAGAATTAATACGCTCCCCACTTTTTTTGGAAGAAGTATTCCAATCACTTAATCTTAATGTATCCTATTATACCGAAGGTACTTTTAAAAATGATGAACAATATCCATCAGCGCCGTACAGTATCAGTTACGACTCAGCTGCATTTAAAAATTTCTTGGGTCAGAAAATATATTTACGTTTTTCATCCCCTACATCAGGCCAAATAACCTATTCCAAAAACGGTACGCAGGTAATTATACCTTTTGGGGCCGATGAATCCATCACAACTTCTGATGGGAATATTAAAGTACGCATTAAAGACTATAAACAACTTGAAGAAATACAAGGAAAAGTTAAGAAAGATGCCTTTTACTTTATTATAAATAGCCCTATACAATTAGCAAGGCAATATTCTCAAAATATTACTGTTAAAATTCTTAACCCTGATGCAAGAACATTACAGATTTCGTGCGATGATTTTAATGATTCAAAAGCAGCCGATTTAGCCAATGCCATAGCCAGGATATACATACAGCATTCATTAAACAAAAAAAGCGAAAGCGCTGAAAGTATTTTAAAATTTGTTGATGAACAATTAGATTATGAATACTCTAAAATAAAATTGATTGAATTATCAATCGATTCCTTTCCTAGTAGTAGCGTCCCTAACAATACGGCTCAGCCCAATACATATACTCCGGCACAAGCTGTAATGAATCAGAACATGGCGCATCTATCAGCAATGGAAGATGAATTAGAAGGTCTTGATCTGAATGAAAGAATACTTGCTCATCTTGAAACGGAAATTAAAGCAAAGCAAGATGTGGATCCCACTGAATTATTAATCCTATTAAATGGTAGTGATATTGGTAGTCAGTTGAAAGAGTACCTATCAGATCTTCGTCAGTCAATACAAAAAAAACAAACAGCCGAATTCGATATAAAACCAGATAACCCTGGATCAGTAAATTTTGACGCGCAAATTGAAACACAAAAAAAACTAGTTGTACAAAGCATACCAGTTATTAAAGAACAAATTGAATCGCGAAAGAATGATATTGAATCTCAAATTAATCATATAAAATCGCTTTATCCGGATAAGGTAACCGGGACTAATATCGATTACATGAAGCTTCAGCGGCTTTTTACCATTCATGAAAAATATTATGATGCATTACTTGAAAAAAAGACAGAATATCAAATATCCAAAGCGGGGTATGTAGCGGAAAGTCAAGTACTTGAAAACGCTGTAGCATCGCTGATACCTGTTTACCCTCAAAAAACACTAAGCTTTACGATTGCCTTATTAGCAGCATTTGCTGTAAGCATTGTAATACTTATTATAATTTATCTTTTTTACAATACTATTTCTTCAATTGATGAAATAGAACGTATTACTGAAAGTCCGGTAACTTTATTGGGAGTTATACCACTATATACAAAAGAAATACCATCCTCACAATTTATTGTTAACCACAACCCTAAATCTGTTCTGGCAGAATCGTTTCGATCGATCCGCACAAACCTTCAATTCATATCAAACGATTCTCAGGCTAAGATAATAGCAATTACCTCTACTATTTCTGGCGAAGGAAAAACTTTTGTATCCATCAACCTTGCTGGTTTAATTACTTATTCGGGTAAAAAAGTAATTATTCTTGACCTTGATATGCGCAAACCAAGAATCCATACAGCTCTTGGTATGGATAATTCTAAGGGTATGAGTACTTTACTCATCGGTAAGTATACATTGGAAGAAACAGTTCAAGTGTCAGAATTTGAAAACCTACATGTTATAACTGCAGGTCCTATTCCTCCCAATCCTTCAGAGTTAGTAATTAGCAGTGCGATGGATGAACTTTTGGAAGTATTAAAGAAGAAATATGATATCATTATAATTGATAACCCTCCGGTAGGGTTGGTAACTGATGGAATTGCTATGCTTCAAAAAGCCGATTATCCAATTTATGTGATGCGGGCCGATTATTCAAAACGTGAATTTGTGCACTTTGTAGACAGGCTTTATTATAAAAACCATTTACATAAACTTTCTTTTGTGCTTAATGGTGTAAACCTAAAGAGAAACCCCTATGGATATGGGTATTATGGGTATGGGTACGGCTATGGATATGGGTATGGGCATGGTAATTATTACGAAGCCTAAGAAACTGAATAGCTACCCCTACTTTAATTTTAGCCTACCGTTTTTTTATAATGAAAAATAAATCAGGGGCAAATTTAGTTGGCATTTCTAAAGCGTTCTCTAGTTTGCCTATGTAATAAAACAATTTCCTTATAAGTATTCTTTTCCAATCCAATATAAATGGTGATGGATATTGAAAGTAATGCCCTGTTAAGTTTGCCCATATTGGTGGATCAACAGGTAATGGAACGATGGTTTTCTTTAATTGAAAACCTGCTTTTTCAACCATCTTTTTCATTGTCTTTTGAGTATAGTGCCCTACATGTTCGTAAGCATTGAACAGTTCATGCTGTTGCTCTCTATTCATTAACCGTGCTAAAGACAATTTGAACTTATTATAATTTCCATTAGGGACTTTAATGCACAAAATACCGTCATCCTTTAATACAGGATATATTGTTTGTAATAGTTGAATTGGATTTGTTACATG
This sequence comes from Bacteroidota bacterium, assembly GCA_013285655.1. Classification (GTDB taxonomy): domain Bacteria; phylum Bacteroidota; class Bacteroidia; order JABEUT01; family JABEUT01; genus JABEUT01. The sequence goes on along the minus strand of JABDHI010000069.1, from coordinate 2,984 downwards.
CTCAAACACATCAATAAGAGTAATAATATCGAAACTGCCTGCGGCAAAATCATCTTCTCTAAAATAGGCATTAGTAATTTTCAGGTTAAATTCTTCGTGTGCAATTTTCGCTAATGAAGGCGAAGGCTCTACCCCTTCAACCTGATATCCGGCAGAAGCAGCCTTGCGCAAAAAGAAGCCCATGTTTGAACCGATATCCAGCAACCTACCAGTTTTTTTAAATTCTTTTATTCGGGCAATCTCGTACTCATAATTTTTGTCACGATGGTGATTTTTTTTACCCTTGAATATTTGTTCTGCTTCGCTGTAAAATATGGTAGCATCTCCAAAATAATTCTGTTCTGCTGCTTTAGGCCTTGGGTTAGTATATATAAGCTCACATTCAGCGCATTGTACAATTCCTAAAGCTCCTCTTTCCTGATATATTTTATCAAACCTGTCAGAACCGCATAATAAGCATCTGCAGCTTTCTACATCATTAGGTGTATAAATATCCTTTTGCGTACCACCATGCACATACTCACTTTCCCCAACCTTATACTGCATTATTTTTTAAAAGTTATTTTAACAAATTTAATGAATATTATCACTATAGCTACCGAAGATAAATAGTGACCCGTTTAAAACAAAAAGTAAAGGGATTAGTAACTAAAAAAACCTTACTTTTACTATCAAATTGTTGCTTATTAATCATTTACAATTAATCGGTAAAGGAATCTTTATCGATTAATATATTTTTGTAAGTATGGAAATAATTAAGACCCCCATTCAGGGATTGTTAGTACTTCAACCCAAGGTGTTTGAAGACGATAGAGGCTATTTTTACGAACCTTACAATAAAAAAGTATTGGCAGATGCGGGTATTAATGATGATTTTATGCAGGACAATCAATCACAATCACAAAAAGATGTGGTTAGGGGATTGCATTTTCAAAACCCTCCGTATGCCCAGTCAAAATTGGTAAGAGTAATACAAGGTTCGGTTTGGGATGTAGCGGTTGATATTCGTAAAAAATCACCTACTTATGGCCAGTTTTACGGGCTTGAATTAAATGCAAAGAACAAAACCATATTGTATATACCTGAGGGATTTGCCCACGGTTTTAAAACACTTGAGAACGATACCGTTTTCTTGTATAAATGTTCAAGACTCTACAACAAAGCTTCTGAAGACTCTATTAGGTGGAATGATCCTGATTTAAAAATTACGTGGGACATTGAATCGCCTGTATTATCAGAAAAGGACAAAAATGCAGGGCTTTTTAAAGATTTTAAGAGCCAGTTTTAAATTAACTATAAAATTAAATGGGTTTAAACCTGCCTCTATTCTACTTTAGTTTTTTCACAATGGTATTTGTGCTTTCAATACTATTAAATAGTCTTTTTCTTAAGTTTTCTCGAACTTTAGGCATACGTAAAAGTGAAAACATTGTACGGTTTAGTGATGTGCATAAACCTGCATTAGGGGGCATAACTTTTTTTATAACATTCCTTTTATCCCTTATCGTATACTCTCTCTTCTTCGAATCATCAAATGTTCTTTTACATTCCGAAACACTGGGTATGCTGGTAGCATGTACTTGCGCCTTTTTAATGGGTCTTGCCGACGATGCTTACGATACTAACCCAATACTGAAATTTTCGGCCCAGGTTTTTTGCGGTGTTATTTTCATTTATACGCATATTTACATTCAACTGTTCCAAAACATTTACCTCAACTACTTTATTACAATGCTTTGGGTTGTAGGTATAATGAATGCCATTAACCTGTTGGATAATATGGATGCCATTTCATCTATTGCTTCTTTAAATGCAATGGTTACTATACTTTGCCTTTTAATAATTGGTAAACAGTCCGATTCTGTTTTTTTTACACTTATACTTGGCATTGCATCTGCCATATCGGCATTTTTACTATTTAACTGGTGGCCATCAAAAATGTATATGGGCGATACAGGCACGCAGTTTTTAGGAGCTTTTATGGCTGCTGTAGGTATTTTGTTTTTATGGGGAACATCACCTGAACCCCCATTACCTGCGTCTAAAAGGGTACTTTCTGTTCTACTGACATTTGCCTTGCCTATTATAGATACTACTGTTGTATTTACCAACCGCATTTTAAGGGGTTCATCACCTTTTGTGGGAGGAAAAGACCATACCACACATCATCTTTTCTATCTGGGTATCAAGGAGCCTAAGATTGCTGTTATCTATTCTCTGTATTCTGGTGTATCTTTGCTGTTTGTAGTGTTTATAAATAAGTATATTCAAAATTGGTCCATGTTATATTTCGGTATTTTCTCAGCTTACTTTATTTTATCACTCATAACCTTCTTTATTATAAACAGGGTAAAAAAGAAGAGTTATGAAGTTTAACATGCCCGGTAAAATTCCGGCGCACATAAAAGACAAAGCAAAAAATATATTTTTTGTGGGTGGCAGCGTTATTCTGTTATCTATGACCATGGAGCTTCTCAGAGCTTCTGACAATATCAGTTCAGATAATAACACCTTCAGCCAAACGTATAAAATATTCTCTGTGCCTTTGCCCGATACCATGAGTTTTGCAGGAGAAAAGGTTCCTATGAATCACTTTGGTATAAAGGAGAACCTGGAGCAGGAAATGCTTGTGAACACCTATTGGCAATCGCAAACATTACTGATGATGAAGCGTGCCCATCGATACTTTCCCGCCATTGAGAAAATACTGAAGAGGAATGGCATACCCGAGGATTTTAAATACCTTGCTTTGGCCGAAAGCGGGTTTAGCTATAAAGTATCTGGTGTTGGAGCATCGGGGTTTTGGCAGTTTATGAGATCAACCGGTGAATCATACGGACTTGAAATAAGTAAAGACGTTGATGAGCGTTATAACCTTGAAAAAAGCACTGAAGCAGCATGTAGGTATTTTAAGGAAGCCTACTCGCAGTTCCATAGTTGGACTTTAGTAGCAGCATCTTATAACATGGGCCTGGGCGGTGTTG
>JABDHI010000068.1 GCA_013285655.1 Bacteroidota bacterium | reverse complement strand
CGGGTTTTCTTCCTTGATCGATCTTTATAAGAACTCTCCCTACCATCTCGACTATAACAGCGACAAATGGAAAAAAGCCAATGACGCGGACAAAAAGGGGTTAAAGAGAAAGGCAGCCAATCTCTTTCTACTCGTCGACCAGTTTGAGGAATTTTTTACTAATTCTGAAAACTATCATCACGGAAGAGCCTCGGTTGCTTCCCAAGCTGTGGTAAACTTATTGATAGAAACCGCTAAAATAGCTCTTGCCGAAGATCTGCCCATCTATATTATATGTACCATGCGTTCCGATTATATCGGGCAATGTGCTGCTTTCCGCGGGCTCCCGGAATATATAGGGTTCAGCCAGTTCTTTGTTCCCCGCCTTAAAAGAAAGGAGATACATCAAGTTGTCGAAGAGCCTGCCATGCTCAATGGTGATAGTATTGACAACCGGCTTACTGAAACGCTTATCAATGAAATAGGAGAAGGTTTTGATCAGCTACCAGTATTGCAGCATGCACTCAATCAAATATGGAAGCAGGCTGAGAACGGCACCAAAGAAATGGATCTTATCCATTTGGCCAAGCTATCCGGTTTGCCAAAAGAAAAACTTCCGCCTGAAGACACTAAAGGTTTTGAAGAATGGTACGCAACCATTCCGGAATTTAAAAAGGCTTTCTTCAAATCTCCCTCGCTCGAGAATGTACTCAATGCTCACGCCAATGAGTTATATGAAACCGCTCATGAATACTATAACAGCCAGCATCCTGCCCAACAGCCTATAAATAAGGAGGAGGCCGTTGCGATTATAAAAACGGCTTTCCAATGTCTCACTAAAATAGATAATGCAAGGGCTGTAAGAAACCGCATGACCTTGCAGGAAATTACTCAAATAATTAATAGGCCCGAAATAACCACCGAAAAGGTAGGCAGGGTTTTAGATATCTTCCGCCTGCCGGGCAATACCCTGATAAAACCTTACATACCTGCACAAGGTTTTGTCGCACTCCACCCCAACGATGTGCTGGATATTACCCACGAAAGTCTTATTCGTAACTGGGACCTGCTTACCGAATGGGGCAAGGAAGAACATGAGAACCTGCTCAACTACCTCGACTTTAACAAGCAGATGCAGCGTTGGCTCAGCAATGGCAAATCCAAAGGCTATCTCCTGCCTATTGGCCCCCTCACTTTCTTCGAAAGCTGGTATAATAAATGCAATCCCAATAAATACTGGCTCGCCAGATACGATGATTCTGAAATACCCGAAGAAGAGAAATTACGAAAGGCAGAAGAAACATTGCTGAATGCCCAGGAATTTATAAAACTCAGCGCCCGTAAGCTTTTCTTTACACGTACCGTATTAAAATACGGAGCTAACAGGCTGCTCACCTATCTCGGCATTTTAGTGTTTGTAATTACATGCACTTATTATTATTTCGATTTCCAGGGAAAACAAAACTCCAGCGTACTAAGTGATATATCTGCAAAGGGTATAGGCCTTCTTAAATCGAATAAGATAGATGTGGATGTAAAAGCACGATTCCTTATAAATTATGAAAGATTAAATCCCGGCACATGGCAATCGGTACTCGACAGCTTAAAAGATGATTCCCTGGCATACAATATTGCGTGTAGCATGATCAAGCAGGTTCAAAATTACGAGGATTATTACCAGATAAAAACAAACCCGCTGTGCTTGCCGCTGCTAAAATATCTTAATACTAGTAAGGCACTTGATATTGATACAGTTTCCTTTTCAGAGATAGAAACTAAATTAAAGAGAAACAACCAGGCCATCGGTATTTTTTGCTATGTAAATAGCGCTGACCCAAATCCTTTAGTACGTGATATGTATACAAAACATTTGGAAAGTGTGCGAAAAATCATTCATCATATCATTGAGAAGAAAATAAACCTTTCCTCAATAAATCAATTTAATTACGGGATCGAACTTCTTCTAGGGTTATCTGAAAATACTGATGAAGCAGAGTATCTGGCCAAAAAGATTTCCCCTTTTAATTCCGAAAGTAGTAAATCTTCATTTGCTTCTTTCTATCCAAAAGATAAAAAGTGGCACATACCTATGGACTTTATAGAAGGATTTGCATATAACGGCGGATACCAGATTTTAGCATATATCTATTCGTCTTTGAAAGATTCTGTAAATACCATCAACTGTATTGATTCTGTTGTGAAATCTAACTATTCTTATAAAAATAGTGAATTAAGGAATTCTCGTAATAATTTGTCCTCGATTCTTGAATATGCTTCCCTACGAGGTGGTTTTTCACATAATATCTTTCCCGAATCTTTATTAAAGAAATGCGAAGAAGCTTCGGGGTTATCGAGATTAAAATTCATTGAACAATTAATTTCTGATAATTTCTCCATCAATGCCTCACCTTTCCTTGTTAATAATAGAATTGAACACGAATTTAATTTAATCCGCTTTTTGATACCGGATTATTCGAGAAATATGATTTTTGATTATTACCTGAAACTTATTAATACAGAAAAAATCACTTCCACAGTCAATGGTACTTTCAAATCAAACGAACCGGGCAGCCATGTAAATAAAATGTCCATGACATTAACATATCCTCTTACCGAAGATGAGCGCAATTTCAGGCTTGCCATGTATTATAAAAAACTGGCATTTTATGAGTGTGCCAAAACCAAAAATCATTCAAGCAGAATTAACACCTACTTTTATAAAGCTTTCGAAATGTACTCAAAAGTCAGTGAAGAGTACCTCAAACAAGATATTGCATTAAGTGAAGGAAACCCTTTCGTATCTGGTGATTCAGTAAAAAAATCCATTGTTTTTCTTTTCCCTGCACTTATTGGAGATAATGACTGGGAATTATTTCCCACTTACTCATTTCCATTCATGAATTTCCTTATAGAAAACCCTCAATATCATAAACTATATCTTTCAAGAGTCAACTTCAATGCACTGAATGAGTTTTTATATTATTATTATTTCCCTCAATATTCCGCCCCCATTATTCAAAGAGATTCCATTAATTCTAAATATCTCTCTTTTATTCTGCTAACCGGTGAGTCTTTGGACGGTTATCCTGATAAGAATACCCAAACCTTTTATGACTTAGCTTCAACACTTGAATTATTCAAGAAAAATGATTTGCTGGGAGCAATGAAAGCATATAATGCACTTGATTTTTCTGTTTTATTATCCCCCGAATTTCAAAAAAACCAGGATGAAAACAGAGCACAAACACATAAAGCACTCTTAAAATCGTTGGCTGAATATCTTGCTGTTAATAACAATCTTCAAGAATCTTTCAAGGTTGCCAGAGCCTTAGTGGATAAAAAGAATATTCGTTCTACCTATATGGATATTGCCTATAAACTACAAGAAAAAGGGCCTATAGAAAACGCCTTTATTTATCTTGACTCATTATATGTCAGTATAGACCAGGATCAAAAAATGGGAACAAAATTATTCCGGGTTTTAGGTATGATCGGCGGACCGGGTATGAACGATCTTGCAACCAGGGAAATCAAAGATATTCCGGAAGAATCTAAGGCAAGGGCATTACAAAACTTTATCAGGGGAATATGCTATAATGAAGAATATTACAGGGCAACTACCCACTTCCCTGAATATATTTCTTCTTCGGCAGCAATGGAGCTATGGGGAGAAGTAATGAATGCTGAAGCAAACAAAAAACTAGTTACTGATATAAAATATAGCGAGCATGGTTTTGATGCTCCTCAACAAGACTTAACAAAAGAGGAGAATTTGAAAAGAGCATTACTTTCCAAAGGATGGGAAAGTTTTGTCGAGAACAACTATTCTGATGTTTATGGACTGGATTATGAAATCAGCTACGATAAATATAATCAATCCTATAATTAGTAATATACTGAATACATAATGAAAACGTTACGCACCATACAGTACATATTATTTGCTTTTTTAATAATTGGCTTTTTTGCAAATTTTGCCCAAGACTCATACTCTATGGAAATAATAGCGTCTGCCACTCTCTTTCTTGCACTTGTTTCTCTAATTATGGTTTTTATTTACATAAAAAAAATATGGAAACATAAAAAATCTTCACTCGCTTTTTTTATGTTATTCGTTCTGTCTATAATACTATTAATTTTCTTCGGTGACAGCAGCATGGGCGAAAGTATATTATGGACTATGTTTGGGTTATTAATAATAGAACTAATATGGATCATTATAGAAAACTGGAAAAAGGCACAATCAACCAATCGTTTTCTGGCAATGGAAAACGGTGGCATGTTTTTATTATTAGCCGGATATGCTTTTAAAATACAACATTATCCCGGAGCTAACTTTATGCTTATTTTTTCTTTATTTATATTTCTATTCTTATACCTATTCAAGGCATTTAAGCTGCTCTTCTCCGAATGGAAAAACGGAAAGAATATTGCCATACTTTCCTTTTTGTTATATATATATTTAGCCGTCGTCATTATAGCTTGGATCTTCAAGACACAACATTTCCCGGGTGCAAAAATCATAAAGGATTATCCGCCTGCATTACTCATCTTTTTGCTTATTCCTTTGTCTTTGAATATTAAATTCCGGTATGCTACCGACAAACTCTCATTTGCCAATTACCTAAAAAAAGGAAGCCCTATTTTTCTCTTTATTTACATTACTGTTATTGGCTTAATAAATTATATACAATTCCTGAACGTAGGTCCTAAAATGATTTCAAACTTTCCTCCTGTATATCAAAAAATGAGTGATGGCACTTATAAAAAAGGTAAAATGGAAACTAGAATCGTCACTTTTAATATGGAAAAAAATGATGGGAAAAATTCTATAACCCAAGAAACCACAAATGATTACGGTGAAATGCAGCAAGCTTACTGGGATAATTATAATGAATTTATAAATAACAGATGGCGCACAAGCATTAAACAATAAAATTTATCGTTATGAAAAATATACTTTATGCTTTAGCACTCATTTTTTTATTGAGTGGATGTCATTCACCCAAGGAAGAAAACGCGGATTTAAAATCAGTTATTTCGGTAGAGAAAATGAATGTCCTTTACGTTGGTATAGATAACCCTATTGCTGTATCTGTTTCAGGGGTTCCTTCCAGCAAAATATCAGTGAAAATGGATGATGGAAAAATAACAGGCTCTAATGGGGAATATATAGTTAATATCGGTTCACCCGGAGAAGCCAAAATAGATGTTTTTGCAGAAATGGATAATGGAGAAAAGAAACCTGCTGGCACTTTTACCTTTAGGGTAAAAAGAGTTCCTGACCCCGTTTCCTATTTTGCCAATAAAAAAGGGGATGATATCATATCGAAAACAGAACTCGAAAAGGCTGATAAAGTACAGGCTAGAATGGATAATTTTGACTTTGACCTGCATTTTGATGTTATTTCTTTTGAAATAGTTGCTTCTCTAAATGGCCTTACAAAAGTATTATCTTCTAATTCTTCATCTCTGACTGAAGAACAGAAACAATTGCTTTCACAGGTTCCATCGGGAGCTCATATCATTATTCAGAATGTTAAAGCCAAAGGTTCAGACGGAAGTGAAAGAGGGATCACCGGATTGAACCTTACTGTTCTATAGGGAAACAAAATAATGTATCCGTTCATTTACATCCTTTCTCTTCTCCTCATAGCTGCCCTGGCAGTAATAATCTTTCTTTTCCGTAAAACTGCTATTACTAAACAACTTTCGGTTTCCGACAACAAAACTCAGGAAGCACCTGTTGCGCATGCCTCAGCTGGCAATGAACAATTGGAAACAGAAAAGAAAAAACTGGAGGAAAAGAACCGCAAGCTATTCCAGATGAACGAAACGGTGTACAAGAAAAAGAAAAAGGTTGATGAAGAGAACCAAAAGCTGTTATTGGAAAAAGAAAAACTGGAAGCAGATAAAAAAAAGGTAGACGAAAAAGTAAAAAAACTTTGGAGCCAAAGTACCGCCATACATAAAGAAAAAGAAAGAATAAACGAAATAAAAATAGAGATAGAAAGGAAACACAAAGAGGTTACTGACAGTATAAACTATGCCAAGCGAATACAAGTAGCCATCCTGAAAGGAGAAGAACACGTTTCCAAACACCTCCCGGAACATTTTGTGCTTTTCAAGCCCCGTGACGTAGTAAGCGGTGATTTTTACTGGGCCTATGAAAAAGAGAATGAATGGTACATAGCTGCAATAGACTGTACAGGGCATGGAGTACCCGGAGCATTTCTCACCATGCTTGGCAGTGCCTTTTTAAATGAAATATGCTCAGTACCAGATATACTTTCACCGGGAGAAGTATTAAACCGGTTAAGAGATAAAATTATTAAAGAATTAAGCAGCCAGGGCGAAGTAAAGGATGGTATGGATTTATCCTTTTGTAAAATAAACCTGGCCACAAAGGAAATGCAATGGGCAGGAGCCAATAACCCATTATGGTATTTTCAAAATGGTGAGATGAAAAGTATTACTGCGGATAAACAGCCCATTGGTATCTATGATCTCATGAAGCCATTTTCCACCCACACAATACAATTAGCCATAGGCGATACCATTTACTTATTTACTGACGGGTATGCCGACCAGTTTGGCGGACCGAAGGAAAAGAAGTTTAAATACAAACCACTGCAAGAGGCATTGATAAATATGACGGCGTTAAGCATGGAAGAACAGAAGCAAAAACTGAACGACATTTTTGAAGAATGGAAAGGCCCCTTTGAACAAACCGACGATGTTTGCATTATAGGGATACGCCTGTAGTAATCTTTAAACCCGCTATTTTATATGATTATCTCGTGTATACGATTTAAGGGAAGCATCGTTCCTCTTTTAAATATCAAATAATTATCTGTCATTCCCCACACGGAGGTTTCTAACATCTTTATGCCTTCGGCATCCTCAAAAAGTATTTTTACTTTGTCGTTAAATAAATTTCCAAGCTTCATTGCTCTTTTGGCTTCGTATTCTCTTTGCTCTATTTGTTTCATGTCCACCAGCACTTCTTGCGGAGGGAAATGTATAGTATCGAGTGCTTCCTTCTCAATAGTGATAATAGTTTCAGAAATGGTGTTCATTGGCGTGAAAATTATAATGTAAATATACGGGTAAACTTGGCCATTGCTGCAACTACTTATTAACAAACAGGTATTTATGTTGAAAACTAAAAATAAAAGTCCGGCCCTGTTGGATGTATTACACCTTTAAGTACAAAGCTTGTAAGGTGGCCTATTTATTTTCAAAAAGCGGTCCGGCCTTCTCAAAAAAATGAATGCAAAGATTTACCGCAACTATTCGTATTTTCGCCTTTCGCAATGATAAAAGAACCTACACCGGTTTGGGATACTCCCCTTATGAAGCAGTACCAGGGCATTAAAGCCAAGTACCCCGATGCCATATTGCTGTTCCGCATCGGCGATTTTTATGAAACCTTTGGCGAAGATGCCAAACAGGTATCTGCCATTTTAGGAATTGTGCTCACCAAAAAATCTATTGGCAATAATGCCACCACTGAACTGGCAGGCTTTCCATACCACTCCATGGACAGTTACCTGCCCAAACTGGTTCGCGCCGGACACAGAGTTGCCATTTGCGACCAGTTAGAGGACCCAAAGGTTACCAAGAAATTGGTAAAGCGCGGAATTACTGAATTAGTAACGCCCGGGGTATCTTATAATGATAAAGTACTTCAACATAACACGAATAATTTTTTAGCAGGTGTTTTCTGGCAGGGCAAACTGGCAGGAGTTGCTTTTTTGGATGTTTCCACAGGTGAGTTTTTAGTTGCGCAAGGTGATATGGATTATATCGAAAAATTATTGCAAAGCTTCCAGCCTACAGAGGTTTTGTATCCCAAAGACCACAAAAAAGAATACGAAGAAATATGGGACGATAAGTATTACAGCTACGCGCTCGACGGATGGATATTCACTGAAGATTATGCAACGGAATTATTGCTGAAGCGCTTCGATACCCTCTCGTTGAAAGGCTTTGGGATAGAAGGCATGAAAGAGGCTGTTATTGCAGCCGGAGCGGTGCTAAAATATTTGGCAGATACACAACATGATAAGGTAGCTCACATAAACAAAATAGCCCGCATTGAAAGGGACCACTTCGTTTGGCTGGATGAATTTACCATCCGCAACTTAGAATTGGTGCAGACCATTCACGACAAAGGGAAATCGCTTTTGGAAATAATGGACAAGACCTGCTCACCCATGGGAGCAAGACTTTTGAGAAGGTGGATAACCTTCCCGCTTAAAGATAAAGTGCTGGTGGATGAACGATTGGATATGGTCGATTTCTTCCTGAACCATGAAGATTTTTTAGAGAAGGTAGCGCAACAACTCAAATCTATCGGCGATCTGGAACGCATCATTTCAAGAGTGGCGGTTTCTAAAATATCTCCGCGCGAAGTGGTGCAACTAAAAAATGCTCTACACGCTATTGAAAACTTGCAGAAAGAATGTGCCGCAACAGGTGAGGCTCATTTTAAAAAAATATCGGAACAGTTTAATCCCTGCAAAACCATATCGGAACGCATAGCCAAAGAAATTATGCCGGAGCCTCCTGCTCTTGTAAATAAGGGGAATGTAATATGCAGCGGAGTGAATGAGGAATTAGACGAACTGCGTAAAATTGCTTTTTCAGGAAAAGATTATTTGGTGCAGATACAGCAAAGAGAAATTGAACGCACCGGCATACCTTCTCTGAAAGTAGGATTTAATAATGTATTTGGGTACTACCTGGAAGTAACCAACACACATAAAGATAAAGTGCCGCCGGAGTGGATACGCAAACAAACACTATCCAACTGCGAGCGGTTTGTTACCGAAGAACTGAAGCAATACGAAGAAAAAATATTAGGTGCAGAAGAAAAAATACTGATACTGGAAGAAACACTTTTTAATAATCTGGTTCTTGCGCTTGCCGATTATGTTGCTCCCGTGCAACTGAATGCATCCCTTTGCGCCCGGTTAGACTGCCTTCTGTCATTTGCAAGAATTGCAAGAGAAAATAATTATGTGAGGCCACATATTAACGAAGGCAAAAAAATAGATATAAAAAATGGAAGGCATCCAGTTATCGAACAACAGTTGCCGATTGGAGAAGCTTATGTTGCAAACGACATATTTCTAGATGATGAAAGCCAACAGATATTAGTGATCACCGGGCCCAACATGTCGGGTAAGTCTGCTTTATTACGACAGGTTGCATTGATTGTTATCATGGCGCAAATGGGAAGTTTTGTCCCTGCCCAAAACGCAGAAATAGGTATAGTGGATAAAGTATTTACCAGGGTTGGGGCATCGGATAATATATCCTCGGGTGAATCTACTTTCATGGTGGAGATGAATGAAACTGCCAGTATCCTCAATAATATTTCCGAAAGAAGCTTGATACTGCTGGATGAGATAGGCCGGGGTACCAGCACCTACGACGGTATCTCTATTGCATGGGCAATAGCCGAATTCATCCATGAACATCCCGACGCAAAAGCTAAAACTTTATTCGCAACGCATTATCATGAATTGAATGAAATGGCAGCATTGTATAAGCGTATCAAAAACTTTAATGTCTCGGTAAAAGAAGTCAAGAATAAAGTGATATTTCTGCGCAAACTCGTTCCCGGCGGAAGCAACCACAGTTTTGGTATTCATGTAGCAAGAATGGCAGGTATGCCGGTAAGAGTGGTTCAACGTGCCAATGAAGTATTGGGCCAGTTAGAGAATACACACAGCCCTGCTTTAAATGCAAAAGCAATTACGCCCTCCGAAACAGACGACAATTTACAATTAAGTTTCTTCCAGCTCAACGATCCTGTATTAGAACAGATAAAAGAAGATATTCAAAATACGGATATTGATAACCTAAGCCCGATTGAAGCCTTGCTCAAGCTAAACCAGATAAAAAAACACTTG
>JABDHI010000067.1 GCA_013285655.1 Bacteroidota bacterium | reverse complement strand
TTTCCCACAGGCACTCTGAAGAATTTGTCGAATACCCTTTTGCGGTGTTCTTTCTTAATTCCAATACCGTTGTCTGATACTGATAGGTAAAGATAGTCTTCATTATTATAAGTGCTTATCGTAATTAACGGAGATGTCACTGAGTATTTTATTGCATTATCTAGAAGATTGAAAAGAACATTCGTTAAGTGCTGTTTATCGGCGTTAATTATATGTTTCGCAGCATTTAACTTTAGAATGAACTTACCTTGTTTGCTTTGCATATTGGGCAATAAGCTTTCAGTTGCATTGTTTATTAATGCATGAACATTTACCTGTTCTTTGTTCAGGGTGAATTCTTGTCTTTCTGTTTTTGCACTTTGTAAAACTCTTTCTACTTGGTTATTTAATCTTCCTGCTTCCTCTTTTATAATGCCTGCATAGGTAGATAGTCGTTGTGGGTTACTAGTTATATCCGAGTTGGATAATGTTTCTGATGAAATTAATATGGTAGACAATGGTGTTTTAAATTCATGAGTCATGTTATTAATAAAGTCGCGCTGCACTTCAGATAATCTTCGTTGCTGAAGGATGATGAACATTGCATACCCAAAGAATATAATAACAATTAGAAGCATAATGGATGTTAGTACCCAGTTATCCATACCACTTGTTATATAGCTGGTCCTGTCAGGGAAATAAACGCCAAAATAATACGTGAACTTATCAAGCTTCGGAAGGATTTTTAACTCCTTCTTTTCGATTGATTTATCGGCGGTAACGTAATTACCATAGACCATCTTATCGCTGCTGCAATCATAAATGCCATATTCAAAATCTGTTTTTATATTCAGCTTATCAAACTCGCTTATAAGGTAGTACTGCAGAGCTTTTGCATCAATTGTATTATTAAGGTTTACTACATAATAATTAGTCGATACTTGATTAACAAGGTCTTGGTTAGGTAGTGAGAACTGTCCAAATGCAGCTAGTTTCTCGGCTGTATTTCTTAAGGCTATTTGAATGGTTTGGTCAAATTGTTTTTCCTTCAGGTCAAACGCTTTTCGTACCCAATAAATTTGTATAAGTATAATACCTATTACCGATATGGCACCGAGTAATACAACAAGCCTAATGGTATTCTTTCTCATCGTGGCTAAGTTAAATGGATTATTCTTTTAACTGTGCTCAATTAACAGTTCATTAACAAAGAGGAGCAAAGGCAAGTGAAAAAAACAGACTTATTAGAGCTATTGTTAAAGGTTGTTAAGCAAAATATAAATAGGTACCTAAGGTGTTATATTTTGTTTAAATTCGCCCATACTAAACTAATCTATCATGGGAATTTTCAGTGGAATATCACACGAGTTAATTGATATTATTGAATGGACAGACGACTCCAGCGATGTGCTGTTATGGCGTTTTCCGCGTTGGCAGAATGAAATTAAAAATGGCGCGAAACTTGTAGTCCGTCAGGCGCAAGTGGCTGTTTTTGTAAATGAAGGTAAAATAGCCGACGTATTTCAGTCGGGTACCTATACTTTGACTACCGAAAATATTCCGATCTTAACCACATTACGTGGCTGGAAATATGGCTTCAACAGCCCATTTAAAGCAGAAGTTTACTTTGTAAATACCAAGCAATATACCGACCAGAAATGGGGAACGAAAAACCCAATAATGCTAAATGATGATAAGTTTGGCATGGTTGAATTGCGTGCATTTGGTACGTATGCTTTCCGCGTATCGGATGCGAAGAAGTTCATGGAAGAAATTGTAGGAACTAATAGTTCATTTACCACAGAAGATATAGAAGGCCAATTACGCAGCCTTATGGTAACGAACCTTACCAGTGCAGTTGCCAAGAGCAACCTGGGAGTTGAGAAGTTCTCAGCCAACCTGGATGAATTCTCAGCATTTGCGAAAGAAAAGGTAGATCCAACCTTTACTGAATACGGACTAACACTTACCAAATTGCTTGTTGAGAACGTTTCTATGCCTCCTGAATTACAAAAAGAAATATTCCAATACAGCAGGCTGAATAAGATCGATATGAGCAAACTGGCTCAAATGAATGTGGCTAATTCCATTGAAACTGCTGCTGCTAACCAAGGCGGATTAGCAGGTGCAGGTATGGGTATTGGCGTTGGATTTGGTATGGGTAATATGATGGCAAACACGATGGGCCAATCTATGAACCAAATGCAACAACAAGCTGCGCCAACGCCGCCACCAATACCACAAGCAGTGCAATATTTTGCTGTTGTGGGTGGTAAACAAGCAGGCCCTTTTAATGAACAACAGTTGGCCCAAATGGCTCAATCAGGTTCACTATTGCGCGATACGCTCGTTTGGAAAGCCGGCATGGCATCATGGTTGGCTGCAGGGCAAGTACCTGAAATGACGAACATATTCGGAGCAACTCCTCCTCCTGTTCCTCCTGGAGTTTAATAATGTATAGAGTAAATAAAAAGACCCGCCATAAGCGGGTCTTTTTATTTATAAGATATCCAATTTTACATGGTTTCGTCAGCACTTGGGCCATACATGCCCGGTACAGGTACATCTAATAACCTGAGGTAAACACTGAGTTGTCCTCTGTGATGTACACTATGGCTTAAAGAGAAATTACGTATTACACCAACCTTAGGCATTGTAAAATAAACTTTTTCGCCTTGCTTTAATGACCATGGTTGCATAAGTTTTTCATCACTTGCTGATTCCAGTTCTTTAATGGCATCTGCTACATTTTTATCAAATAGGTCAAGCACTTCTTTCAATGAATTTAAAGGTGCTCCTGGTACTGGTGGGTTTTTTGCGAAATCATATTCATCTGCATTCAATGCACGTCCAATCCAAATAGGGTTGCTCGCCAAGTGACGGCCCAGTTTTAAAAGCTCCATTGATTTAGCATGAGGTTTCCATGTGTATTTGTCAGCAGGTATTCTTTCCAACATCTTTCGGGTATTATCCGATTCATGCTTAAATTCCATAATAAGTCCTTGGTTTATTGCCATAGTATTTTGTTTTTTTTGCGAATATAGAGTATTCATGTTAATTGCATAATATCTGTCACAGAGAGCGAGAAAGGCTTAATAAACAGATAAATAACCTGTAATTATGTTTGTTTTATATAAAAGTGTAACTTAGCACTTATTATTACGTAGAAATGCGGATTTTTTTAATTCTGATAGTATTCCTTTCCTTAGAAGTTTCTGCCTCAGCGCAGCAGGCCGCAGGCTTTACTAATAAAGCAGAAGCCAAGAACCAAATGAAGAATGGTGTAAAAGAAGGTAAATGGTTGGAGTACTTAGACTATGACGGGAACGTTACACGTGATACCTCAACAGTTGTTTATTATAGGCTTACAGTTTATGTAGATGGCAAATCAGATGGTATTGTAAGGATGTACTATAGGGGCGGTAATATTTATTTTGAAACCCCATATACTAATGGCCAAATGAATGGTGTTGAGAAATGGTATTATCAAAGTGGTAAGGTAATGTGCGAGATTCCGTTTAAGTATGACATGATAGATGGTGATAAAAAAATATATTACGAGAACGGCGATTTGAGCCAGGAAATACCACATACCAATGGTAAGATAAATGGTATTGAAAAATACTACTACCCGGGCGGCAAGATAAGTGAAGAGATTCCTTTTGTTGATGGCATTGAGAACGGAGTTGAAAAAATGTATTTTGAAAACGGTACCGTAAGTGAAGAAACAACTTTGAAAGACGGTAAAGAAAATGGTGTTGAACGTGAATATTACGAAGACGGAGTATTACGCCGCGAAACACCATATACCGATGATATGAAAGACGGTATTGTTAAAGACTATTACGAAAACGGAACCATACAACGCGAAACCCCTTACCACGAAGATGAAATTAGTGGTATGATAACTAGCTACAACGCTAACGGCTACGTAATAGGCCAGTAACTACTTCTTCTCTTTACACTGAGCCAGCATCTTTTCATTTACTGCTTTGCCCCAATGTGGTTTGTGTATATCCTGACTGTCATTAGCGAATAGCGCTTCCGCTTTCTCATATAAAGGTTGTGCTTTATCTACACCACCGCCAAATAGTTTAGGGGTATAGAACTTTGTGTTGCCTTCTAAGTAATACATACGTGGGTTATTCGGGTTTAACTTAGTAACCTGCGCCAAATATTTATCTGATATCTCTCCGTATTTGCCATGCCTGCTCATCGGGTCAACTGATAATCTCGCTTGGGCTAATAAGGCCCCTAATAACGCAACCTCATCGTTAGTAGAATCCATTGGTTCTATCTTCGCGAAAAACGCATCTGCCTCATCAAGCATAGGATCCTTCTTTGCTTTAGTTGGCTCATTAAAGGAGAGGATTGCAATACTCCATGCAGCATAATAATTAGCCAACCAATATGTTGGCGATTGTTTTGCAATAAGCTTGAATTGGTTACTTGCCATTAACCATTGCGGATAAGCTTTTGCACTATCAAATGCATTATAGGTTTGTATAAGCATAGTATCTACCGATTGTGCGCTGGTAGATTTGTTTACCAATAAACCCAGTGCGATAGTTAAGATCAGGATTGTCTTTTTCATAATATTATATGGATGTGTTGTTTAAAGTTCGTCTTTTTTGAAAGGTGTTAAAGATAAGAATACGCCCGCAAATGCACTGCGGTAAAGCGCCGGTACTATTGGGTATTTGTATTCACCATTGTCAGAATAGTTGTATCCCAAGATGTTCTTATTATTGGTTACATTATCTACACCCAGGTAAAATACACCAAACAGTTTTTTAATCCGGAACAAGTAACTAAAACTTGCTGAAAGATCTTGATAAGCAGGCGAGCGGTCACCTAAAAATGTTGGATTATTTGGATTGTAGTATGGCCTGCCTGATGCGTAATTGTAGGTGAGGGATAAGTTAATACCTGGCTTTGCAATAAAGTACTTAGTTACAATGTTCAGGTTATTTGGCGAAACATAACTTGGCATTGCTTCTGCCACATAGTTCTGGTAAAGCCTCTTAGTGTCGATATAGCTATACGAAATCCAATAATCGAAATTTTGAATGCTCTTTTTATCCCTCCAAAAAACATCAATACCTTTTGCATAACCATAGCCGCTATTATCTACCGGCCAGTAGAGTGGGCGATAAGGATTAGGATCATAAGGCCCTTGGGTTATTTCACGAATCAAATCGTTGTACGACTTGTAGTAACCTTCTACTCGAAAGGTTCTGTCGTTTTGCATATACTGGTAGTTGAGTATATAGTGCGTGGCCTCCTGAAACTTTACATGCGTGTCTCCGAATATTAAATATCTGTCCGATGGATCTTCATAGAACATACCATAGGCTGCTGATATTTGACCGTATTTATTCAGGCGAATAGCCGCCGAAATACGGGGTGCAATGTCGCTCTTGGCAAGTATCTCGCTATACTCATAACGTATCCCGGGTTTTAATCCAAACCATTTTGCCGGTTTCCATTCTGCTTCAATATAAGCCGCCGCTTGGGTTTCTTTAAACGAAAAGCTTGCACTGTCGTATTGTTGTTTCTCACCATACTGCTGTATTTCCGTTCCTATATAGGCGAATAAGTTACTTCCAAATTGTTTGTCAAGTTCAACACGCGCTTGTGCGCGGCTATCTTGTTTGTCGAAGTTCTGTCCGCCCCAATGTACGGTGTCTCCATTTTGACTGTATGAAGAACCCACAGTTAAAAATGTTTTCTCGTTTATAATATGTCTGTAATAAAGACTGGCAGAGGTGTAATAATTTTGCAAATTAAAAGCAAGTGTTGTGTCTGGTTCATCAGGGTTTATAACATCAATACCGCTCTTGTAATGATCTGCATTACCATCCAGTTTTAATATGTCCCCTTTCGTGTTGGTCCAAACATATTTAAGTGAGCCGCTATAACCTGTTGGTGGCTGAAAGAAATCGATATTGGTTTTGGTAAGTCCATAAAAAGGCCTTGTATTGGTATAATTAAACCCGCCTTCTAATGCAGAGTGTGGCCATAGGTAAGAGCCCGAGAGCCCGGCGCCAGCCATATTTACATTCGCATTAAGGGTTGTTTCTTCAGGCAGGTCATTGGTGTTTAACTCCAGTATGCCAGAAAGGGCTTGCCCATAGCGTGCACTATAACCACCGCTACTAAACGAAATGCCTTTAAACTCATATGGCCCGAAACGGCTGCGCTGTGCAACACCTGGTACCGGACTGAAGAATGGATCTTGTACCACAAGCCCGTCAACTATAGCAGATGATTCACTTGCATCGCCACCTCGTACAAATAAACCCGTTTGATCGGATACTTTTTGCAAGCCGGGTAATGTTTGTAATGCCCCAACAACGTCGCCATTCGCGCTGGCTGTAGTATATACATCCATGGTTGTAAGCAATGCAACCTTTCTGTCGTTACTCGCTTCCATAGAACCAGGAGAGATGGTTACCTCATCTAATTCGCTTGAGTTTGATTTTAAGGTTAAGTTAACGATAAAGGTTTTAGCACTATCTGCAACCACATTAAAGAAAGTAGTGTCATAACCAATTGCGGTCGCAATTACAGTTATATTTTCCTTTTTGCTATAGTGCATTGAATACCGGCCTAGTGTGTCGGTAAGTGCTCCGGTAATAGTGTTCTTGATGTATACAGTTGCAAAAGGTACCGGTTTGCCTTTGCCTTCGGTTACCTTCCCTTTAATGTTCATTTGTCCGCTTGCACTGCTAGCCAAACAAAGTATGGGTATGGCTAGCGCTAAGATTTGTAGTTTTTTTATCATGATAATGATTTGTGAAATGTTTTATTTAAGCACTTCGCAATGGAAGTTCCGTTGCTTTAATAGTTTAATTACTTCAGGGGTTTTTACTTTCCCTTTCTTGCTCTCCACCCGTAATACTTTATCTCTGTCATCTAAGTCGATGCTTATTTTATGGTTAGGGAATATTGCATTCATCTCGCCAATCAGGTAAAGCGCGTTGCGTTTGCCACTTACATTTGTTTTGAATACTTCTATGGAGCTCATAGTAAGGTACATTTTATATTCCGAGTATTGATTTTAGTTTAGGGTATCCTGTTTTGCTGATAGGTATGCGTGCACCCGATTTTAAAATAGCAAGGTGCCCCTCCTTTTCGTAAGGCTCTATGCGGGTTACCTGAGATATTTGTAGCATATAAGAACGGTGTACACGCACAAATTGGCTCTTGTCTAATACATCTTCAAAATAACCCATGGTTTTCTTTTTCAGGTACGAACCTTCTGTAGTGTGGATCTTTACATAATCATCATCTGCCTCCAGGTAATGTATTTCGTGCATAGGTATTATACGGATCTTGGTACCCGTCTTTACCACAACCCGGTTATGCTGGTCAGGTTGGTTTGATGGACTTTCCATTAAAGATTGAACGGCAACTTTACTTTCTGTTTTTTCAAAACGTTCTCTCCATTTTGTCAATGCTTTATCAAAGCGGTCTTTACTGAAAGGCTTTAATAAGTAATCTACAGCATGGGCTTCAAAAGCCTTCATGGCATACTCATCAAACGCAGTGGTAAAGATCACTGCAGGTGGTGTATCAAGTAATTCTAGCATTTCAAAGCCATTTATTTTAGGCATTTGCACATCTAAAAAAATCAAATCGGGTTGATGTTGAGCTATAGCCTTAACCCCTTCAAAACCATCTCCACATTCTTGAACTACTTCTATATCCTTATGTGCCTGAAGGTATTCAGCGAGAATAGAACGGGCGAGGGGCTCATCATCAATTAGTATTGCTTTTATCATGTTTTATTGAGGTATTGTAACTGTTGTGGTAAATAAATTGTTCTCGGCTTTTGTTTCAATCAAATCTTTGCGTGCGTATAAAAGATAAAGTCTGCGTTGTATTGAGCTTAAACCGAAACCAGTACCAGATCTTGTTTGTGCCGTTTGTGGGTCAAATGGGTTTTGAATAGTAACTGTAAGCACTCCTTTGTTTAGCAATACATCAATGGTAATGGTCACATTTCCGGTAGTGTCATACAAACCAAACTTAATGGCATTCTCTACAATGGGTTGCAAAAGCATTTGTGGTATCTGACATTTTAATGAAGCCTCATCGTGTTTTATCTCCGTGCTTAGTCGGTGCCCGAAGCGTACTTTTTCTATATCCAGGTATAACCCAAGGTAATGCAGTTCTTCTTCCAGGTTAACCATCAATTTCTCATCGTTCTTTAAAGTGCCGCGCAAAAAATCTGCTAACTGCTGTATCATATGGCGGGCTTCTTCGGGCCTGCTGCCAGTTAATGAACTTATAGAGTTTAAGCTGTTAAATAAAAAGTGCGGATGTAATTGCTGGCGAAGTTTATACAGCTCTGCATCTTTTTCCAATCTGTCTGCTTCTGCTTTACGCTTGTCGTTCTCGCTTTTTTCTTCCAATGTATATTGCAACCAAAATAACAGTGTGAAAAAGCCGGTCATTAAAAACGCTATGAATACCCGTATCAGTGCAGATTTCTGGAAAAAATCCATATAGTTAGGCTCTGTTATCAGCTGAGCCATTATCCACTTTTGAATGAGTGTGATCCAGGTAATGCTCATAAAGAAGATAAATGCAATGGCATAGAAAAATTCAATTTTTTCAGGCCTTCTAAAGCGCATGTTGTTTTTTACGCCAATTCCTATGAGCATTAAAACACCATTACTAACCAGGCAATCTATGGCCGATGTTCTTATTGAAAATCCCATGCGTATCATTCCTAAGTACTGGAACACACAACCCACAACAAAAACTGCTGCAACGAAGACGTAAATTTTGCGTGTTGTAAGTGTTGCTGTTGGCATGGCTGAGGTGAAAATTAGTAACACTTTATCAGGATTACGCTTTGATACCGACGGGTCTCTGTTGTCTTCTACCCCTGCAAAAACTGATACAACGCCTTTTAACTGTACTTCCCAATCGGCAGGGACGATAATTTTTGTTCCGCCAAAAATCTGCACTATTTCCATTACTACCGTTCCTTTAATATCTGCCTGGGTAAGGTTTATTTCAGAGCCTCCAAATATATTCACTATATCTCCTCCTTTAAAATCCTTTGATACTATTACCTTGTTGTGTCCGCTGAAGATTGAAACAGAATCTATAAAATCGTCTTGTGAATGGCCTCCGGCAGGTTGGGTTTGTCCGTATTTATACTGATATTTCTCCCATTTTCTACCCTTACTTTCCCAGTAGTTTTTATCATACCAGTCCCGACGCTTTTTTTTTGGTTTTAGTATCAATATTAAGCCGACACTTATAATAACAATAGGTGTTATATAATCTGAAAGACTAAGATTGGGGTAAAATTCTTCGGTGAGGTATAAGCCACCTATAAGAATTGGTATTAACCAAGCGCCGAAACGAAAACCATGTCGTACACCTATATATATACCAAGTACAACTAAAAATGTTGGCCATGTAAATAACCATTCAGGGAAAACGAACGTACCTAATTGCTTTAAAAGTAATAATACACCTACTGAGAGTATTATTAAGCCTCCAAAAAACCTTCCACCGCGGGAGTGTTTGTGATAGTCATTTATGCTGTAGTTAGTTTGGCTTTCTGTAGATTTATTTTCTTGTGTTTCCATAATGTTGAATTATGATACAAATGTATAGGGATTGGTTACCACCCTGTTAGTGCAAATAGGCAATAAAACGGGTAAAGTCGGTAAGCGGCAGGAAGAAGTCGGTGAATGAAGGTGGTTAAGTTTGCCTAGTGAGAATCAACAGGTAGTGTAACGTTCTTTTTGAACTTTTGCAGGTATAAAAATGGTATACAGCAAAGCATAAAGAAGCCTACAAACAGGTACACATCATTGTAAGAAAGCAATAGCACTTGCCTGGTAACAGCACCATCGATAGCCCGATTAGCCATTTGCTGCGCAACATCGTGGCTATAACCCTTCGACATGAAATTGGTTACCATTAAGTTTAAGCGTTGTGTAGCCGCCGGGTTGTAATTGGTTATATAACTCACCTCAGTATTTCTGTGCAATGCAATACGCTGGTTAAGTATAACGGTACTAATAGCTATACCAAACGAACCACCCAATTGACGCATCATATTATTTAATCCTGTTCCCTGCCCCATTTCTTTACCGTGTAAGTCCTGTACAGCAAGAGTAGTTAATGGAACAAAAAGTAAAGACATACCAATACCACGAACGATCAATGGCCAAAAAAAGTTTTCGGTACCCGATTGAAGATTAGAGCTTGCCATGAGGAATGAGAAGCCAAAGAAAAGCAACATACCTACAGTTGACATAAACTGGGCAGGTACCCCTTTTTTTAGCATAGTGCCCACAAATGGCATCATACAAATGGTGGCAATACCACCGGGGAATAATAACTCACCCGTTTGCAGTGCCGAAAAACCCAACAGACTCTGACAAAATACCGGGAATACGAATACCGATACATACATGGCAAAGCCAAGCATGAATGAAGTGAACATACCAATAGTAAAACTCCGATGCCGCATAATTTTGAAGTTCACCACAGGCGACTCATAATTCAGCTCACGCCAGATAAAGGATACCAGGAATATGACGGCCGAAACCCCAAGTACACATATAAAAGTACTATGGAACCAATCCTCTCTGTCACCACGTTCTAAAAA